>JALZWD010000304.1 GCA_023300365.1 Flavimaricola sp.
CTCACACGGACAGCGCCCGAATTCATGGCTGCCTTGTTCAAGATGGAAGTGCCTGAGATTTACGATGGTATTATCGACATCAAGGCCGTGGCCCGTGACCCCGGTTCGCGCGCCAAGATTGCCGTGATTTCCTATGACGGCAGCATCGACCCCGTCGGTGCCTGTGTGGGTATGCGCGGGAGCCGTGTTCAGGCCGTCGTTAACGAGCTTCAGGGTGAGAAAATCGACATCATCCCATGGAACGAAGATATGCCGACCTTCCTTGTGAACGCGCTTCAGCCCGCCGAGGTGAGCAAGGTGGTGTTTGACGAGGACGCCGAGCGGATCGAAGTGGTTGTGCCCGAAGAGCAGCTGTCGCTTGCGATTGGCCGTCGTGGCCAAAACGTGCGCCTCGCGTCGCAGCTGACCAATCTTGATATCGATATCATGACCGAAGAAGAAGAGAGCAAGCGTCGTCAGGCCGAGTTCGAAGTGCGGACCAAACTGTTTATGGCGACGCTCGATTTGGACGAGTTCTTTGCTCAATTGCTCGTGGCCGAAGGATTTACCAACCTCGAAGAGGTGGCCTATGTTGAGGCAGAAGAGCTGTTGGTGATTGACGGTGTGGACGAAGACACCGCCTCCGAGCTTCAGGCGCGCGCACGCGACTTTATCGATGCACAAAACAAAAAGGCGCTCGATGCCGCCCGCGAATTGGGCGTCGAAGACAGCTTGGTCAACTTTGAGGGCCTTACACCGCAGATGGTCGAGGCTTTGGCCAAGGATTCGGTGCTGACACTCGAAGATTTTGCAACTTGCGCTGATTGGGAGCTTGCTGGTGGTTGGACCACAGATGGAGCAGGCGAGCGGATCAAAGACGACGGTGTGCTTGAGCCGTTTGATATCGGTCTTGAAGAGGCGCAAAAGATGGTAATGACCGCCCGCGTGATGTTGGGCTGGGTTGATCCAGAGGAGCTGGCGGCAGAAGAAGCGCAAGAAGCGGATGAAGCCGCCGAAGGCGAAGAAGCTGCTGCGGAGGTGGGGGCCTGATTTCAGGCCTCCCTTGAGGACCGGCTATGAGCCGCGGCGGTAAAAGAAACGAAACAGACGGCCCTGAACGCAAGTGTATTGTGACAGGTGAGGTGAGCCCAAAGGACGGGTTGATCCGCTTTGTTGTGGGGCCGGACGACGTGATTTTTCCCGATGTCTTGGGCAAATTGCCCGGACGTGGTATGTATGTAAGCGCAACGCGGGACGCTGTTGCGCAAGCGGGCCGCAGTCACTTTAGCCGTTCGGCCAAACAACCGGTCAAAGTGCCGGAGGATTTGTTGGCCGATATCGAGCGCCAATTGGTGCGCCGTGTGACCGATCTTTTGGCAATGGCCCGCAAGGCTGGCCGTGCGGTTTGCGGCTTTGAGAAAGTCAAAGCATGGCTTGGAAACGATCAAGTCCGCGTTTTGTTGCAGGCCAGCGATGGCTCGGAGCGTGGCAAGACCAAACTTTGGACGCCGACGGGCGCCCGTTATTTCGGATGCCTGACGGCAAATGAATTGGGTTTGGCTTTCGGACGGCAAAGTGTGATACATGGCGCGCTCGCCTATGGTGGACTCAGCAACCGTGTTGTAGAGGAAGCGGCGAAGTTGCGCGGAATTAGAGCGATAGACGGTGGGGATACGCCCCCCGAAAAGGATACGGATAGTACATGAGTGAATCTGACGGCAAAAAACCTCTTGGTCTACGTGGCGCACCTTCCCGTCCGGGGAATGTGAAGCAATCGTTTAGCCATGGCCGCACCAAGAATGTTGTGGTTGAGACCAAGCGTAAACGTGTTGTGGTGCCCAAGCCCGGAGCCGCCCCCGGGGCGACGCCCTCTGCTGCGGTGAAATCGGATCCGTCCAAGCGGCCTGCGGGTATCTCTGAGGCGGAAATGGATCGCCGGATGAAAGCGTTGAGTGCTGCGCGCGAGCGTGAAGCCGAAGACGCCGCCAAACGCGCCGCCGAAGAAAAGTCTCGTGCCGAAGATCGCGAACGCCGTCGTGCCGAAGCCGAGGCCAAAGAGGCCAAAGAACGCGAGCGCGAAGAGGCCCTCAAGGCCAAGGCCGAAGCCGAAGAGCGCAAGAAAGCTGAAGCCGAGGCAAAATCAAAAGCCCCAGTTGTTGATCCCGCCGCCGCACCTGGCGAGCCTGTGGATCCATCGCTTGCACGCCCCGCTGCCCGCAAAGGTGGTGGCGCCGATCGCGATCGTCCGGCGCGCACCGATGACAGCAACAAAGGCAAGCCCAAGGGTGGCGATGGTCGCCGTGGTGGCAAGCTGACGTTGAATGATGCGATGTCTGGCCGTGATGGCGGACGCCAGCGGTCGATGGCCGCAATGAAGCGTAAACAAGACCGCGCCCGCCAAAAGGCGATGGGCGGTGCTGTTGAGCGTGAAAAGGTGTACCGCGACGTAAACCTGCCGCCGGCGATCACCGTGAGCGAGCTTGCGGACCGGATGTCTGAAAAGGTATCGGCGGTTGTGAAATCCTTGATGACAAACGGCATCATGGCGACACAAAACCAAACGATTGATGCCGACACTGCCGAGCTTATCATCGAAGAATTTGGCCACACTGTTGTGCGTGTCTCTGACGCCGATGTTGAGGACGTGATCGCAGAGGTCGTGGACGACGCCAAAGATCTTCAGGATCGCCCGCCGGTCATTACCATCATGGGCCACGTTGACCACGGTAAGACATCGTTGCTCGATGCGATTCGCGATGCCAAAGTTGTGGCCGGCGAAGCGGGTGGTATCACGCAGCATATCGGTGCCTATCAGGTAACGACTGCTGGCGGTGCTGTTCTCTCGTTCCTTGATACTCCGGGCCATGCGGCGTTTACGTCGATGCGTTCGCGCGGTGCTCAGGTTACGGATATTGTTGTGCTGGTTGTGGCCGCCGATGATGCGGTGATGCCGCAGACCATTGAGGCGATCAATCACGCCAAGGCGGCCCAAGTGCCGATGATCGTGGCGATCAACAAGGTCGATAAACCTGCCGCTGATCCTGACAAGGTTCGCACCGATTTGCTTCAGCACGAAGTGATCGTTGAGAAAATGTCAGGTGAGGTTCAGGACGTTGAGGTTTCGGCCATCACAGGCCAAGGTCTTGATGAACTGCTCGAGGCGATCGCCTTGCAGGCGGAGATTTTGGAACTCAAGGCCAACCCTGATCGCGCCGCCGAAGGTGCTGTGATCGAGGCGCAGCTTGACGTGGGCCGTGGTCCTGTTGCCACCGTTCTGGTGCAAAAGGGTACGCTGCGTCAGGGTGATATCTTTGTTGTCGGCGAGCAGTGGGGCAAGGTCCGCGCGCTGATCGACGATAAGGGTGACCGCGTCAAAGAGGCCGGGCCATCGGTGCCGGTTGAGGTGCTTGGCTTGAATGGTACGCCCGAAGCGGGCGATGTTCTGAACGTGACTGAAACCGAGGCGCAGGCCCGTGAGATCGCGGAATACCGCGAGAAAGCGGCCAAAGAAAAGCGCGCGGCGGCGGGTGCGGCGACGACGCTTGAGCAATTGATGGCCAACGCCAAGGCGGATGAAAACGTCAGCGAGCTGCCTGTGTTGGTGAAGGCCGACGTTCAGGGTTCGGCCGAGGCGATCGTTCAGGCGATGGAGAAAATCGGCAACGATGAGGTGCGCGTGCGTGTGCTTCATTCGGGTGTTGGTGCGATCACGGAATCTGACATCGGCTTGGCCGAGGCTTCGGGCTCTCCTGTGTTTGGGTTCAACGTGCGTGCGAATGCATCGGCGCGGCAGACGGCGAACCAGAAGGGTGTGGAGATCCGCTATTATTCGGTGATCTACGATCTGGTCGACGACGTGAAAGCGGCGGCCTCTGGTTTGCTGTCGGCGGAGATCCGCGAGAAGTTCATCGGGTATGCGAGCATCAAAGAAGTGTTCAAAGTATCCGGTGTTGGCAAAATCGCGGGCTGTCTGGTCACGGAAGGTGTGGCGCGGCGGTCTGCTGGTGTGCGTTTGCTTCGGGATGATGTTGTTATTCATGAGGGCACGCTGAAGACGCTCAAACGCTTCAAGGATGAGGTGGCTGAGGTTCAGTCGGGTCAGGAATGCGGCATGGCGTTTGAGAATTACGAGGACATTCGTGAGAATGATGTCATCGAGATCTTTGAGCGTGAATCTGTAGAGCGCAGCCTGTAAAAAACGTGGTGTCCAAGGTTGGACACCACCTTACCGCGTTGATTTGACACGATTTTTCAAATTTTAACTGAGTGTTAGGCACAAAAAAGAGGAGAGGTCGTTCGGGGCCTCTCCTCTTCTCTTAAGCATGTCTGCCGGGTGGGTTCAGACACGCTGAGGGTTTTAGGTCTGGTGTCAGGGTTATACCGGACGACCTTCGTAGAAACGCTCGCCGACGCGAACGATCAAACGACCATTCGCCAGTTGGCGTACAAGCAATCCCTGCACGGAAACGCAGCTTCCTACGATGATTGTTCTCAGCACGGTTACACTCCCCCAAGTCCATCCCTACTGTTAATCTACACAGAACAATTCACATTGAAACGCCTTTCTGTAACCTTTCGAACACGGTCGGCGGATATCCGCACACTTGCGGGGTTTACACACGTAAAAAGACGGTTGCTTGTGGATAACTTTTCGATTCGGTGGCGCCCTGGGGCTGTGATTGAATTCGGGCGTGTTTAGAGCGGCTTAGAGCCAATCCCGGAGAATCGGAATAAGCGGAATATCTGCGGGCGGCATGTCGTAATCGCGCAGTTGCGCCGCGCGTGCCCATGCCAAGGTTTGCCCCTCGCGGGGTTGCGGCGTCCCTTCCCATTTTCGACAGGCGAAAAGCGGCATGAGCAGATGAAATGTTTCATATGCGTGAGAGGCAAAGGTGAGCGGAGCGAGGCACGAGGACCATGTGTTGATCCCCAATTCCTCGTCGAGCTCGCGGATCAGCGCCTGTTCGGGGGTTTCGCCGTCTTCGACCTTGCCGCCGGGAAACTCCCATAGACCGGCCATTGATTTGCCCGCGGGGCGTTGCGCCAAAAGGATACGGCCATCGGCATCAATCAACGCCACGGCGGACACAAGGATCACGGGTTTGGTCATGAGCGGTAGTCCGCGTTGATTTGGATATAGCCATGTGTGAGATCGCAGGTCCAAACCGTGGCGGCGCCGGTGCCAAGGCCAAGGTCAATCCCGATGGTCAGGTCTTGGGCCTTCATATAGTTGGCCCCTGCCTCTTCGGTATAGCTGTCTGCGACCCAGCCATTTTCGGCCACGAGGATATCGCCAAAGCGGATTGTGAGCGTGTCGCGATTGGCCTGTGCGCCGGATTTGCCGACGGCCATGACAACCCGGCCCCAGTTGGGGTCTTCTCCGGCGATTGCGGTTTTGACGAGGGGCGAATTGGCGGTGGCCATGGCGACACGGCGCGCGTCGGCGTCGTTTGCGGCCCCGGTTACCGCCACTTTGACGAATTTTGTGGCCCCTTCGCCGTCGCGCACAACCTGATGGGCGAGGTCTTGCATCACATCGTGCAAGGCGTCGGTAAAGGCGGCGTTGCCAGTGACATCAACGCCCGATGCGCCCGTCGCGGCAAGAAGGAGCGTATCGGATGTGGAGGTATCGCTGTCGACGGTGATGCAATTAAAGGTGCGGTCGGTGTGCCCCGACAGCAGGGATTGCAACGCGGCCTGATCGATGACGGCGTCGGTGAATATATAGACAAGCATTGTCGCCATATCGGGGGCGATCATCCCGGACCCTTTGGCAATGCCTGCGATATTGACGGGGGTGCCGTCGATATCGAGGGTTTTGCCCGATCCTTTGGGGAAAGTGTCGGTTGTCATGATCGCGCGGGCGGCGGCATCGATGTTGGCGGGATCAAGGCCCGCGGAAAGGTCGCCGATTTTGTTGGTGATGCGCTCATGGGGCAGACGCTCGCCGATGACGCCGGTTGAGGATGTGAAGACGCGGGTGGGATCGGTGCCGAGGGTGTCGGATACTGCGGTACAGATTGCCGAAACGCTGCCGTCGCCATGTTTGCCGGTAAAGGCGTTGGAGTTGCCGGAATTGACGACGATTGCGGCGGGCCCTGTTGGATCGCTGCCAAGTTTGGTCTGACAATCAAGCACGTTGGCCGAGCGTGTGGCGGATTTGGTGAAGACCCCGGCAATTTGGGTGCCGGGGGCAAGGTCGGCCAGCATCACATCCGGCCGATCACGATATTTTATGCCGGCGGCCACGGTGGCAAACCGCACCCCACCGACACGCGGCAGGGCGGGGAAGGATGCAGGCGCCAGTGGCGAGATAGCCATCGGTATTATTCGTCGCGCAAGAGGCGCAGCTCGGTCAGGAGCGCGGGGTCGATGGTATCGGGTTCGGAGCGCGTGATCTCGGCGCTTGCGGTCAATTCCGCGAGGCGGGTTTGGATCGCCTGTTCGCGGATTGCCCCTTCGATATCGGCGCGCACGGCCTCAAGCTCGGGGGGTTGTTGATCGCGGGTTTCGTTGAGGGTGATGATGTGGAAGCCAAATTGGGTTTCCACAGGCTCTGAGATCGCGCCTGCTTCGAGCTCGGTGACGGCGGCCTCGAAGGGGGCGACCATCATGCCCGGACCAAACCAGCCCAGCGAACCGCCATTGGCGCCAGAGCCGGGATCTTGGGACAGCTCGGTTGCGAGGGCCGCGAATTCTTCGCCTGCCGCGAGGCGCTCGAGGGCGGCCTCTGCTTCTTCGAGGGTGGAGACGAGGATGTGGCTTGCGTTAAATTCGATGCCGCCTTCGGTGCCGCCGATGTTTTCGTCGTAGAAGGCTTGGATTGACGCGTCGGTGACGGCCTCATCGACGATGCCTTGGACCACTTCGCCAGCCATCAGCAGGCGGCGTTCGTTTTCAAGCGCAAGGCGCAGGCGCGTGGGGTCGGGGCCTTCGAGGGTGTCGGCGAGGACCTGTTGTTGGATCAATTGATCCAAGACGCCATCCCACAAAACGTTTGGGGGCAGCTGTTGATATTGCTGTGGCAGTTCGGCGCGGGCGATGATCATTTGGCCCAGCGTGATGTCGGTGCCATTGACGGTTGCGACGACCGTTGCGGCGTTTGGCTCGTCTTGGGCGGCGGCGGGAAGGGCAAGGGCCAGGCCGACTGCGATGGCAGTGGTGATTTTGAGCATTAGATTATCCTTCATTTGTTGTGGCGAGGGGCCGCAACGTTGACACTGTGACGGTGCCCCACTACATCGCCAAGAGGCCTCTGAGGGGGTTTCATTGCCCCATACTTAGGGCGCGGGCTGCGGCGCAGCAAGCAACCTCCTCATCAAGTTGCCGCCAGATTGCCGGAGAAGACGCAAATGCTTGGATTGGGAACCATCGCCAAAAAGATTTTTGGCACACCGAATGATCGATTGGTTAAGGCCACGGGGCCTTTGATTGCCAAGATCAACGCGCTTGAGCCCGAGTTTCAGGCGTTGTCGGACGAGGGTATCAAAGACAAAACCGAGGAATTGGCGAAACGTGCGATGGGGGGCGAGAGCCTTGACGATCTATTGCCCGAAGCCTTTGCCAATTGCCGCGAGGCGGCGCACCGCGCGCTTGGTCTTCGGGCGTTTGACACGCAGTTGATGGGCGGCATTTTCCTGCATCAAGGTAACATTTCCGAGATGAAGACCGGCGAGGGCAAAACCCTTGTGGCGACATTGCCCGCCTATCTGAATGCCCTGACGGGCGAGGGTGTGCATGTTGTGACGGTGAACGATTATCTTGCCAAACGTGACGCGGAGTGGATGAGCAAGGTTTACGGCGCTTTGGGCCTTAAGACGGGCGTGGTGTATCCCCAGCAGCCCGAGGACGAGAAGAAAGAGGCCTATGCGGCGGATGTGACCTATGCCACCAACAATGAGTTGGGCTTTGATTACCTGCGCGACAACATGAAATCGGATCTGAGCCAGATCAACCAACGCGCCCATAACTTTGCCATCGTTGATGAGGTGGACAGCATCTTGATCGACGAGGCGCGGACGCCGTTGATTATTTCGGGGCCAAGCCAAGACCGGTCTGAATTGTACAAAGCCGTGGATGTGTTGATCCCCGAATTGCAGGACGACCATTTCACATTGGATGAAAAGACCCGTGGGATTTCGTTTACCGACGAGGGCAATGATTTCCTTGAAGAGCGGCTTTTGAGCGCTGGTTTGTTGCCCGAGGGGCAAAGCCTTTACGATCCCGAAAGCACCACAATTGTGCACCACGTCAACCAAGGTTTGCGGGCGCACAAGCTTTTTACCCGCGACAAGGATTACATCGTTCAAAAGGGCGATGCGGTTTTGATTGATGAATTCACGGGCCGTATGATGACGGGCCGGCGTTTGTCGGATGGGCTGCATCAGGCGATTGAGGCCAAAGAAGACCTCAATATTCAGCCCGAGAATGTGACCCTCGCGAGCGTGACATTCCAAAACTACTTCCGCCTTTATAACCGATTGTCTGGGATGACAGGTACGGCGCTGACCGAGGCCGAGGAGTTTGGTTCGATTTACGGCCTTGGTGTTGTTGAAGTGCCGACCAACCGTCCGGTTGCGCGCGAAGACGAGCACGACCAAGTCTACCGCACCGCCAAGGAAAAATTCGACGGTGTTGTTGAGAGCATTAAGGCGGCCCATGAAAAGGGGCAGCCGATCCTTGTTGGTACGACCTCGATCGAAAAGTCGGAATTCCTTGCGACGTTGTTGAAAAAAGAGGGCATTCCGCACAACGTTTTGAACGCCCGCCAACACGAGCAAGAGGCGCAGATCATCGCCGATGCGGGCCAATTGGGTGCGGTGACAATCGCCACCAACATGGCCGGGCGTGGCACCGATATTCAGCTTGGTGGGAATATCGAGATGCGGGTTTTGAATGCGCTCACGCTTGACCCCGAGGCCGACCCAGAGGTGGCGCGGGCCAAGGAAGAGGCCCTGCACGCGGA
Organism: Flavimaricola sp.; assembly: GCA_023300365.1. Lineage (GTDB taxonomy): Bacteria > Pseudomonadota > Alphaproteobacteria > Rhodobacterales > Rhodobacteraceae > JALZWD01. Next base: position 8,945 of record JALZWD010000304.1, read on the forward strand.
AGAAAAGAAAAAGGTGCTGGAGGCCGGTGGCCTTTATGTTTTGGCAACCGAACGGCACGAGAGCCGCCGGATTGATAACCAGCTTCGTGGACGATCTGGCCGTCAGGGCGATCCGGGGAAATCATCGTTTTTCCTTAGCCTCGAAGATGATCTGATGCGGATTTTCGGCTCTGAGCGTTTGGACAAGGTTTTGTCGAAACTGGGCATGAAAGACGGCGAGGCGATTGTGCACCCATGGGTGAACAAATCCCTTGAGCGGGCGCAGGCCAAGGTTGAGGGCCGCAACTTTGATGTGCGCAAACAGCTTCTTAAGTTTGACGATGTGATGAACGAGCAGCGCAAGGTCATCTTTGGCCAGCGCCGCGAGATCATGGAATCGCAAGACGTCTCTGAGATCACTGCCGATATGCGTCATCAGGTGGTGGATGATATGGTTGATGGGTTTATGCCGCCCAAATCATACGCCGATCAGTGGGACACCGAAGGTTTGTCGAGCGCTCTTGTCGAACAGCTTGGCCTTGATGCGCCGGTTGTTGCTTGGGGTGATGAAGAGGGCGTTGACCAAGAGGTGATGGCCGAACGCCTGATTGAAAAAGCCGATGAGATGATGGGCGAGAAAGCCGCCGTGTTTGGCGACGAGACCATGCGCGGCATCGAAAAGCAGCTGTTGTTGCAGACGATTGACGCCAAGTGGCGCGAGCATCTGCTGACGCTTGAGCATCTGCGCTCGGTTGTTGGATTTCGGGGCTATGCGCAGCGTGATCCACTGAATGAATATAAGACCGAGAGCTTTCAATTGTTTGAGGGGCTTTTGGATGGGTTGCGCACGGATGTGACGCGCAAGTTGGCGCAGATCCGGCCAATGTCGAAAGAAGAGCAAGAGGCGATGGTTCAGCAGATGGCCGCACAGCAAGCGCAGGCCAATGCAGGGGCCGTGGCGCGCGCAACAGCGCCCGCGATTGCGGGCACCGCACAGGCCGGAACCGCACGCGAAGGTTTTGATGAGGATGATCCCAGCACATGGGGCAATCCGGGCCGGAACGATATTTGCCCCTGTGGAACGGGCAAAAAGTTTAAGCATTGCCACGGGGCGCATTAAGGCGGGTAGGAGGCCAAGTCTTTTGAAGAATTTGGCCAGAAATCTTGGGAAGATTTCGCCCTAGGCACGTGCCGAGATGACGGCGCGGGCCAAACCGCGAGTGTAGTCCTCAAGCTCGCGGAGGGCCATGTCGACGGTGTTGGGGGATTGCGCCTCGAGCCCATCGGCAATCCGCGTGTGCAGGTCGGTGATCGCTTCGCGGCTTCGGGCGGTAAAGGTGATCATGTTCATCAGCGGCTCAATCGCCTCGACAGCCCCCGCCAATTGATAGGATAAAACCGGGTTCGCCGCGCCGTCGACAAGGGCGCGGTGAAACGACACGTCGCTGGCGCAGAAAGCTTCGTCTGTTAATCCCGGTTGCCCTTGGCGGTGAATTTCCGCGCGCATGGTGGCCAGATGATCGGCGGTGCGGCGTTCGCATGACAGCGGCGCGCAGGCGCATTCGAGGGCAAAGCGGGCCTCCCATGCGGTGTCAAAGCTGACGTCGTTCATTGAAAGCAGCAGGGTTGAGGTGGTGATATGCGCGGCTTGCGCGTCTTCAAAGCTTTGTTTGTTGACGAAAGCGCCGCCGAATGCGCCGCGTTGTGTGCGGATGAGGTTTTGCGCCGCCAAACGCTTGAGGGCTTCGCGCACCGTGGTTCGGCCCACTTCGAATTGTTCGGATAGTTCGGCCTCGGAGGGCAAGCGTTCGTCCACCGACAGCTCGCCTGATACGATGGCCTCGCGGATGGATTTGGCGATTTGCGCTGAGAGGTCAGGAGAATTCATTTGTCAGACATTTAAAAGTCTGACATTTAAAACGCAAGAGTTGAGTCGCAGGAGGGCTTGATGTGATTGCGGATCGGATCAGAGCGATGGGGGGCGTGCATTGGCTGTCCTTGTTTGGCATGATCCTTGGTGCGTGGATATTGCTGTATGCGATGGCCATTCCGCCCGAGTTGCGCGACGGCGCCGCAATCTTTGGTTCGGATTTCATCGCAGCGCTCTGCCTCGTCACGCCCGATATGGGGGGGTATCTGCGCATGGTGGTGATGTGGGCGTTGATGTCGGCGGCGATGATGGCGCCCACGGCTTTGCCCGCTTTTGCGACATATGACGACCTGTCCCACGCGGGCGCCCGTTTGGGGCCTTTGGTGGCGTCATACTTGCTGGTTTGGTTTGGCTTTTCGGTTGTGGCGGCGGGTGTTCAGATGGCCCTGTTCCGTGCCGAATTGGTCAGTGATTTTGGCGACAGCCGTTCGGTGGTGCTGTCGGCGGGGTTGTTGATGTTGGCGGGGCTTTATCAATTCAGCGCGGCGAAAGAGGCGTGTCTGAGTAAATGTCGCGCGCCGATGGTGTTTTTCATGCAGCATTTTGAGGAAGGGCCGTGGCGCAATGGTGTGCGTCTTGGGCTTGTTTGCCTTGGCTGCTGTTGGGCGCTGATGCTGCTGGCGTTTGTGGGCGGGGTGATGAACCTAGCGTTCATGGGGCTGGCCACTTTGATCATGGTTTTGGAAAAATTGCCCGATATCGGGCGTTGGCTGACGCGGCCTTTGGGGGGTGTTTTAATCGCCTCGTCCATTTGGCTGGTTATTTAGGGAGAGAACGAGATGGCATTAGACGGCGAGATGGGCACTGTTGCTTGGACGATCAAAGGCGAGCTGATCCTGAATTGTAACTGTACGGTGTTTTGCCCTTGTGTGGTGTCGCTTGGCAAGCATCCACCCACCGAAGGGTATTGTCAGGCGTGGTCGGGTGTGCGGATCGACAAAGGGCAGTATGGCGATGTGGATTTGTCGGGTCTGAATGTGGGTCTGATGATGGATATCCCCGGCAATATGGGGCGTGGCAATTGGAAGGTTGCGGCGTTTATCGACAACAAGGCCTCGGATGATGCCTATGATGCGCTTGTGGCGATCTTTAGCGGCGCTGCGCGTGGCACGACGGGCCTGTTTAAGATGCTGGTTGGTGAGTTCATGGGCGCGCAGCGCGAGGACATCACCTTTGAGACCGAGGGCAATGCGCGGCGTTTGACCGTGGGGCGCAAGATCCAAGGCGAAGTTGTTCCTGTGGGCGGTGCTGGTGGCAATGATATGGTTATCACCAACACTGAATACTGGATGGGCCCTGATATCACCGTGGCCACCGCGACCAAAGGCAAGGTGCGCAGCCACGGACGCGTTTGGGATTTTGACGGGCGCTCTGCCGAGATTTGCCAGATTGATTGGCACGGCCCCAAGTAGGGCCTAAGTTTCGGCGTCTTTGGGAGGAGACCCGCCATGCAGCAGCATTTCGAAGCCTTTGATCCGGTGCCGGCCAATCATGTGCCGCTGTCTCCGATCTCGTTTCTGAACCGTGCCGAGGACGTGCATGCGCATAGAGAGGCGCATGTTTATGGATCGGTTCGGCGCACCTGGGCCCAAGTGGGCGACCGTGTGCGCCGGATTTCTGCGGCTCTTGCTGCGCGTGGGATCGGGCAGGGGGATACGGTGGCGGTGATCTGTCCCAATATCCCCGAGTTGGCCGAGCTGCACTTTGCGGTGCCGATGGCGGGGGCGGTGCTTAACGCGATCAACACGCGGCTTGAGGCGGAGACGATTGCCTATATCCTAGGCCACGGCGACGCCAAAATGGTGATTGTGGATGCAGAGTTTACGCCGCTATTGCAGGCGGCGTTTGCGATCAATGGGGCCGAATTGCCGGTTGTGGAAATCCGCGATGCCCAAGAGGGGTTTGATGGCCCGGCCTC
>JALZWD010000305.1 GCA_023300365.1 Flavimaricola sp.
ACCGATAATGCCAAGCTGCCTGCGGGCAATCGCGCAGGGTATGTTGGCACCGCGACGATCGAGGATATTGATGCGGCCGATAACATTCTTTTGATCGGCACCAATCCGGCGCTCGAATCCCCTGTGTTGAACGCGCGTTTGCGCAAAGCATGGAGCCGTGGTGCGCAGATTGCACTGATCGGGGAAGACGTGGACCTGACCTATGAGGTCAACCACCTTGGCACGGGCCGCGCGGCTTTGGCGCAGGTGGCGGGCATGGATCATTCCGGCGAACATGGCAAAGCGGGCATTATTATTATTGGCCAAGGCGCGCTGAGCGAAGCGGATGGCGAGGCGGTGCTTGGCACGGTGATGACAATGGCCGAGGCAGCACAGATGCGTTTGATGGTGCTGCACACAGCCGCCGCCCGTGTGGGCGCGATGGATGTGGGCGCCGTGACCGATGGCGGCATGGCCAAGGCGCTTGAGGGGGCCGAGGTTGTCTATAACCTTGGGGCCGATGAAGTTGAGATCGCGGCGGGGCCCGTCGTGATTTACCAAGGGTCGCACGGAGACCGGGGGGCGCACCGCGCCGATATTATCCTGCCGTCGGCGGCCTATACCGAAGAGAACGGTTTGTTTGTGAACACCGAAGGGCGGCCACAATTGGCGATGCGTGCGGGCTTTGCGCCCGGCGAGGCCAAGGAAAATTGGGCTGTGCTCCGGGCGCTGTCTGCGGAATTGGGGGCGACGTTGCCATTTGATTCGCTGGCGCAGTTGCGCGGCGATTTGGTCGCGGCGCATCCGCATCTGGCGAAGATCGACGCGGTGGCCGAGAATGCTTGGACGCCATTGGCCGCCAAGAAAATGGGCAAGGCCGACTTCCGCGCCGCTGTGGCGGATTTCTACCTGACCAACCCGATTGCACGCGCCAGCCAGTTGATGGCCGAGCTGAGTGCCAACGCCAAGGCACGCGCCAATGCGCCGATGGCGGCGGAGTAGCGGGCCATGTGGGCCGGAACGGGCAAGGGAGGCGTGGGTGTCATGGGGCTGTGCTGTGCGGTTGCGGGGTGTGATCCTGTGGGGCAAACCGGCCAAGAATCGCCTGATCGGTCTGCTGTTCAATACGGCAAAATTGAAACCCGTTTGCTGGATAATGAGTTGGTGAGTTTTGCTGTTACCCTTGAAAATGGGGACACAGCGGCCGTTGAGGATTATGCAAGATGTGCTGCGGCACAATACACATTGATCCGGGGATACGGATTTACGCGACATGTGCGTACTTTGGTCGACGAACGGGGTGGAATATGGAGCGCGGATGCTGTTTACACGGTCTCGCCAGCCCTGCCAGAGGGCGCACGAACAATTGACGCCGAAGTCACGGTGGCAGACTGCCGCCTGCGCGGCATACCGACGGTGTAGTTGGGGAACGACAGATGTATGAATTCTTTACCACCACGAACACCGGGATTGTCCTGACGATCCTTGGGCAATGTTTGTTGGTGCTGATCCCGCTCTTGGTCGCTTTGGCGTTCTTGATGTATGCGGACCGCAAGGTTTGGGCCGCCGTCCAGATGCGCAAGGGGCCGAATGTGGTGGGGGCCTTTGGTCTGCTGCAATCCTTTGCGGATTTCTTGAAATATATCGTCAAAGAGGTGGTTGTGCCGGCGGGTGCGGACCGATTTGTGTTTTTCCTCGCGCCGATGATCACCTTTGTTCTGGCGGTTGTCGCATGGGCGGTGATTCCGTTTAACACGGGCTGGGTGATCTCCGAGATCAACGTGGCGATCTTGTTTGTTTTCGCGGTGTCTTCATTGGAAGTTTACGGCGTGATCATGGGCGGATGGGCATCGAATTCCAAGTATCCGTTCCTTGGATCGCTGCGCTCGGCGGCGCAGATGATCTCGTATGAGGTGTCGCTTGGGCTTATCATTATTGGTGTGATCATCTCGACGGGTTCGATGAACTTTGGCGCGATCGTTGCGGCCCAAGATACCGAATATGGCATGCTGGGCTGGTATTGGTTGCCGCATTTCCCGATGGTATTTCTGTTCTTTATCAGTGCCTTGGCCGAAACAAACCGTCCGCCCTTTGACTTGCCCGAGGCAGAATCGGAATTGGTGGCGGGCTATCAGGTTGAGTATTCTTCCACGCCGTTCTTGTTGTTTATGATCGGTGAATTGATGGCCGTGGTGCTGATGTGCGCCCTGGTGTCGCTGTTGTTCTTGGGTGGCTGGCTCTCGCCGTTCCCGTTCCTGCCGGATGGTGTGTTCTGGATGGTCAGCAAGATGGCCTTCTGTTTCTTTATCTTTGCGATGGTCAAAGCGATCACACCGCGCTTTCGCTATGACCAATTGATGCGGATCGGTTGGAAAGTGTTCCTGCCGCTGTCGCTCGCTTGGGTGGTGTTCGTGGCCTTTATGGCGAAATTCGAAGTTCTGGGCACGTTTTGGGCCCGCTATGCGATTGGAGGCTGATCAATGAGCCAAATCGATTACACACGCGCTGCGAAGTACTTCCTGTTGATGGACGTCTGGAAGGGTTTTGGCCTTGGTCTTAAGTATTTCTTCTCGCCCAAGGCGACGTTGAACTATCCACATGAAAAAGGCCCGCTAAGCCCCCGTTTTCG
>JALZWD010000306.1 GCA_023300365.1 Flavimaricola sp.
CCATGTGACACCGCAAGGACACCCTGAGCAGGTGGCGCGTTTGGAGAGCGTTTTGAGCGCACTTGAACCCCTTGGTTTGACGCGGACGTCCGCACCCCTTGCGGCCGATGATGATATTTTGCGAGCGCATCCGCCCGAGCATTTGGCGGCCATTCGTGCGGCGGCCCCCGACGAGGGGTGGCGCAGTTTGGATGCGGATACGCATATGTCTGTGGGCACGTTGCAGGCGGCGTTTCGGGCGGCGGGTGGCGCCGTGAGGGCCGTGGATATGGTGTTGGGCGGGGAGGCGCAGTCTGCCTTTGTGGCCACGCGCCCGCCGGGGCATCATGCAGAGCGGACCACGGCGATGGGGTTTTGTTTTTTCGGCAATGTGGTGATCGCGGCGAAACATGCGCTGGAGCATCATGGATTATCCCGCGTGGCGATTGTGGATTTTGATGTGCATCACGGCAATGGCACCCAAGATTTGGTTGAGGATGACCCCCGGATTTTGTTTTGTTCGACCCATCAGAGCCCGCTTTATCCCGGCACGGGGCAGGCGCATGAGGTTGGCGTGGATAATGTGGTGAATGTGCCGTTGCCGGAGGGGACCGGATCGAAGGGGTTTCGGGACGCGATGGAGGCGCATGTGTTGCCGCGTGTTTTGGCGCATAGGCCCGAACTTTTGCTGATTTCGGCAGGGTTTGATGCACATGAGGATGATCCATTGGCGGGGATGAATTTGGATGAGGATGACTTTGCCTGGGCCACGGCGCGGATTTGTGATGCGGCGGATGGATCGGCGCAGGGGCGCGTGGTGTCGTGTCTTGAGGGCGGGTATGATCTTGAGGCTTTGGGGCGGTCGGCTTATGCCCATGTGAGTGTATTGAAGGAGCGCGGTGATGTCTGAGACGCCGGTGGAAGAGATGAGTTTTGAGGACGCGATCAAGGAGCTTGAGGCTGTGGTTGGCAAGCTTGAGCGCGGTGATGTGGCGTTGGATGATAGTATTGCGCTTTATGAGCGTGGTGCGGCGTTGAAGGCGCGGTGTGAGAAGCGCCTGTCGGAGGCGGAAGAGAAGGTGGCCAAGATAACCGTGGGCACAGATGGTGGTGCGGCGGGGCTTGGGCCGTTGGATGACTAAACCTCTGACACGGCAGATGTCGGCGTTGGTTCAGTCGGGGATGAACCCCGCAGATTTTGCCGAGGCGTTGGAGAGTGCGGCCCGGATCAGTGCGGGGTGGGTTGGGGCGCATGTGTCGGCCCATCGCGGCCCTGTGGCGGAGGCGATGGCCTATGCCGTGCATGGCGGCAAGGGTTTGCGGGCGTTTTTGGTTTTGGAAACTGCGCGGATCAATGGGGTGGCGGCGGAATGTGCGGCGCCTGCGGCGGCGGGGATCGAGTGTTTGCATGCTTATTCGTTGGTGCATGATGATCTGCCTTGTATGGATGACGATGATTTGCGGCGGGGGCAGCCGACGGTGCACCGCAAGTGGGACGAGGCGACGGCGGTTTTGGCGGGGGATGCGCTTCAGACATTGGCGTTTGAGTTGGTGTGTGGGGCGCAGTGCGCGGATGCGGCGCGGTTGGATTTGGTGCGGTCGTTGGCCGTGGCGTCGGGCATTGGCGGCATGGTTGGCGGGCAGGCGCTTGATATTGCCGCCGAGAGCGCTGTGGCGCCGTTGAGTTTGGAAGAGATATCGGTGTTGCAGGCGGGCAAGACGGGGGCGTTGATCACCTGGGCGTGCCTTGCGGGGCCGCGTATGGCGGGGGCGGATACTGCGCCGTTGAGGACATATGGCGATGCGCTTGGTCTTGCGTTTCAGATTGCCGATGACATCCTTGATGTTGAGGGGGATGCCGCGACGGTTGGCAAGGCTGTGGGCAAGGACGCGGATGCGGGGAAGGCCACGTTTGTATCACACCTTGGGCTTGATGGGGCCAAAGGTCGCGCACAAGAGTTGGTACAAGAGGCCTGTGATGCGTTAAGCATATATGGCGAGGATGCAGATACGCTGCGCGAGGCGGCGCGGTTTGTGATCGCGCGAAAACATTAAGAGGGCCAGAATGGCTGACGTTCCTAAGACACCCCTGTTGGATCAGGTTCAGACCCCTGCGGATATGGTGGGGATGTCGGATGTGCAGTTGGCGCAATTGGCCGATGAGTTGCGGGCCGAGACGATCCATTCGGTAAGCCAGACGGGCGGGCATTTTGGTGCGGGCCTTGGCGTTGTTGAGATGACCGTGGCGCTGCATGCGGTGTTTGATGCGCCCAAAGACAAGATCATTTGGGATGTGTCGCACCAGTGTTATCCGCATAAAATCCTGACCGGGCGGCGCGACCGGATGAAGACCATTCGCCAGCAAGACGGGTTGAGTGGGTTTACCAAACGCTCGGAGAGCCCGTTTGATCCCTTTGGGGCCGCGCATTCGAGCACGTCGATTTCTGCAGCCCTTGGCTTTGCCGTTGCCCGCGATTTGGGCGGTGCGCCCGAGACGGGGATTGGCGATGCGATTGCGATTATTGGCGATGGCGCGATCAGTGGTGGGATGGCCTATGAGGCCCTCAATAACGCGGGCCATTTGGGCAAGCGTTTGATTGTGATCCTAAACGACAACGAGATGTCGATTGCGCCGCCTGTGGGGGCGATGTCGTCGTATCTGTCGCGGCTTTATGCGGGCGATCCGTTTCAAGAGCTGAAGTCGGCGGCGAAGGGGGCGGTGTCTCTTTTGCCGGAACCATTCCGTGAGGGGGCCAAGCGGGCCAAGGATATGGTCAAGCATATGACCGTGGGCGGCACGTTGTTTGAGGAATTGGGGTTCTCGTATCTTGGGCCGATTGACGGGCATGACATGCAACAATTGCTGGATGTGTTGCGCACCGTCAAAGACCGCGCGACGGGGCCGATTTTGATCCATGCGATCACCAAAAAGGGCAAGGGATACGCCCCCGCAGAGACCGCCCGTGATGGCGGCCATGCAACCGGCAAGTTTAACCCCGTCACAGGCGAAGTGGCCAAGGCCACAAGCAATGCGCCGTCGTATACAAGCGTCTTTTCGGACGCCTTGATGAAACATGCCGCCCAAGACAGTCGGATTTGTGCGGTGACCGCCGCGATGCCGGATGGCACGGGCCTGAAGGCGTTTATGGAGCGCTATACCAGCCGGTGTTTTGATGTGGGGATCGCCGAGCAACATGCGGTGACGTTTGCCGCCGGTTTGGCCGCAGGGGGGATGCGGCCCTTTTGCGCGATTTATTCGACGTTCCTGCAACGGGGATATGATCAGGTTGTGCATGATGTGGCGATCCAGCGCCTGCCGGTGCGGTTTGCGATTGATCGCGCCGGGTTGGTGGGGGCCGATGGCGCCACGCATGCGGGATCATATGATATCGGGTTTATGACCAACCTGCCGGGCATGGTGGTGATGGCCGCCGCCGACGAGGCCGAATTGACGCGCATGGTCGCCACCGCCGCCGCATATGATGACGGGCCGATTGCGTTTCGGTTTCCGCGCGGCGAGGGCGTGGGCGTGGATATTCCCGCACAGGCCGCGCCGTTGGAGATTGGCAAGGGCCGGATCATCAAAGAGGGCGCGCGGGTTGCGATCCTATCGTTTGGCACGCGCCTGTCGGAGGTGATGCGCGCCTGTGAGAACCTTGAGGCAAAGGGCATAACCCCCACGGTGGCCGATGCACGGTTTGCCAAACCCTTGGACCGCGAGATGATCCTGAGCTTGGCGGCAAACCACGAGGCGCTGATTACCGTGGAAGAGGGCGCTGTGGGCGGATTTGGCAGCCATGTGATGCAATTGCTGAGTGATGAGGGCGCGATGGATGCGGGCCTCAAGGTGCGTTCGATGGTGTTGCCCGATACGTTTATTGACCAAGCAAGCCCGGCGGCGATGTATCAGATCGCGGGCCTTAGTGCGGCGGATATCGAGGCAAAGGTGCTTGGGGTATTGGACGTGGCTGTGGTGGGCAAGCGGGCCTAGGGGCGCGGCTTATTTTCGCCCCTCTAAGGCACGTTCAATCCGTTCTAGGCGGTCTTGCATATCGCGCCGGTAATCGTCGGTGGCCGCGTTGCTTTCTTCTGCGTGGGCCTCTTGCATTGAGTTGACGATAAGGCCCACCAACAGGTTAACCACCGCGAATGTGGTGACCATGATGAAGGGCACGAAAAAGGCCCATGCATAGGGGAATTGTTCCATGACGGGGCGCACGATGCCCATTGACCAGCTTTCGAGTGTCATGATTTGGAACAGCGAATAGGCCGAGGCGCCAAGATCGCCGAACCATTCGGGGAAGGCGTTGCCAAACAGTTTGGTGGCCATCACCGAGCCGATGTAAAAGATCAGGCCCATCAGCAAAAACACCGCCCCCATGCCGGGCAGGGCCGAGACAAGGCCATCGACCACGCGCCGCAAGCTGGGGGCGACAGAGATGATCCGCAAGGCGCGCAAAATGCGCATGGCGCGGAGCACCGAGAGGCCTTGGCCGCCGGGCAACAGCGAAATGCCGACGATCACAAAATCGAAGATGTTCCAGCCGGACCGAAAGAAGCGGGGACCGTAGGCAAAGAGTTTGAGCGCGATTTCGAGCGTGAAGAAGGCCAAGCAGATCGTGTCGATGAGCGTGATAAGCCCGCCTGCCGCCGCCATTGCCCGTGGGGATGTCTCAAAGCCAAGCACCACGGCGTTGATGAGGATCAGCATCAGTATGAAGCGGCCCACAATGGGGCTTTCGATCAATTGTGTGGCGCGTTGGCGCCAGCCTTGCTGTGGGGGGTGAAGCGGTGTCATGGGGCGGCCTTTTGGGTGGCTTAGCTTTTGGGTTCGTCGGCGAGGAGGGCGTCAAGTCCGGCACGGTAGTCGGGATACCTTAACGTGACGCCAAGTTCGGTTTTGATCCGGTCATTCCGCACCTTTTTGCTTTCGGCATAAAAGCTGCGGGCCATGGGTGTCATCTCGGCGGTTTCGAAATCGACGGCGGGTGGGATCGGCAGGCCGAGCAATTGGGCGGCGTATGCGATCACATCCTCGGGTGGGGCGGGGTCGTTGTCGCAGATGTTGTAGATGGCTTGGGGGTTGGGCTTGGCGATTGAGGCCGCGAGGACCTGTGCGATGTCTTGGACGTGGCAGCGGCTGAAGACTTGGCCTTGTTTGATGATGCGGCGTGCTGTGCCTGCGCGGACCTTGGCGAATGGGCCGCGACCGGGGCCATAGATGCCCGCGAGGCGAAAGATGTGCAGCGGCAGGCCAAGCGTTTGCCATTCGGCCTCGGCCTTGACCCGCGCGATGCCGCGTTTGGTGGCGGGTGTGAGGGCGGTGGTCTCGTCGACCCAATCGCCGCCGTGGTCGCCGTAGACGCCTGTGGTGGACAGGTAGCCCACCCATTCAAATTGGTCCGCGCGCGCGGCGATGGCGTCGCGCAACTCGGCCAAGACCGGATCGCCGTTTTCGCCCGGAGCCGCAGAGATCAGCAGGTGTGTGGCGGCATTTAGGGCGGGCGTCATATCGGCGCCGGGCCAGATGCGCGGCTCGGTGCCGCTTTGCATCATTTGTGCGGCTTTGTCCTCGGAGCGTGTGGTGCCGATGATGCGCCAATCGTCGGGCAGCATGGTTGCGAGGGCTTGGGCCGAATAGCCGTGGCCAAAGGAGAGGAGTGTGCGTGTCATGGCGGTGTTGGTGCAACAGGTGGGGCCAAGGTGCAAGCGGGGTTTGGATGTGGTAGGCGTGCGCCTATGATTGATGATCCGTCTTTGACATCCGCCTATGCCCTGTCTGGCAAGGACGCTGTGCGCGACTTGTATGAAAATTGGGCCGAGACCTATGACGCGAGCTTTGCGGAGGCGCAGGGGTATTTGATGCCCGCCAAGATCGCGGAGGCCTTGGTTAAGGCAGGCGGCACTGGCCCTGTGTTGGATGTGGGCGCGGGGACGGGGATTGGTGGGGTTTTTCTGGCGGGTGCGGGGATTGCGCAGATTGATGGGATTGATCTGTCTGAGGATATGCTCGGCGTGGCGCGCGCCAAGGGTGTGTACCGCGATTTGATCACCGCCGATATCACCACGCGCCTTGGGGCGATTGGCCCCTATAACAGCATCGTCAGCGCGGGGACGTTCACCTTTGGGCATGTGGGGCCGGACGGTTTGCCCGCGTTGCTGGAGGTTGCCGCGGGGGGATGTGTTTTTGCGCTGGGCGTGAATGCGG
>JALZWD010000307.1 GCA_023300365.1 Flavimaricola sp.
GAAATGTGGATTGGGAAATGTCGCAACGTTTGCTTGGGCTGTTGGTTGAGCTGAACCGGATGGGTAAGGCGGTGTTGATCTGCACCCACGACCTTAACCTTATTCGCGCGGCCAAAAGCCAAGTCGCGGCGCGTGTTTTGCGATTGGCAGGCCGTAAATTGCAATCGGCGGGAGCAGAGCTTTGATGACTGAGCCAAAACGCCGCGCGATCTTGCCACGTTTTTTGGCGCTTTTGTCGGGCGATCCACAAGCGGATAGAGTTGTACCACCAACGGGGTTTACCGCGACGCTCACGGTGTTTACCGCGGCGGCGATGGCGTTTTTGGCGGTGTTTGCATTGGCGCTCTCGATGGCGACAGGGCGGCTTGCGGAGCGGTGGAGCAGCGAATTGGCGCGGTCATCGACTTTGCGCATCTCGGCCCCCGCCGAACAAATGTCCGCACAGACCGCCGCGGCACTGAGGGTGTTGGAGACAACCCCCGGTGTGGCACAGGCGCGGGCTTTGTCTGATGACGAGCAACGCGCGTTGCTTGAGCCATGGTTCGGCCCCGACCTGCCGGTTGAGTTGCTTGATGTGCCGACATTGATCGAAATCGTCGAGGGGGACGATGGCTATGATGCCACAGGTTTGCGTGCACGCCTTGCGGCCGAGGCGCCGGGTGCGGTCTTGGATGATCATACCCGTTGGCGCGCACCCTTGGTCGAGGCGGCGGGCCGTTTGCGGATGTTGGGGTATTTGGCGCTTGGGCTTATTCTTGCGGCAACGGGGGCGATGATTACGTTGGCCGCCCAATCGGCGCTTTCTGCGAATGCCCAAGTGATCCATGTTTTGCGATTGGTGGGCGCGCGCGATGTTTATATCGCAAGGGCATTTGTGCGGCGATTTACCCTACGCACCCTCGCGGGGGCGGCCCTTGGCACGGCGGCGGGTCTCTTGGCGGTGTGGCTTTTGCCGAATGCCGATGTCGCGGGGGGCTTTCTTACAGGTCTCGGGTTTCGGGGTGCGGGTTGGCTGTGGCCGTTGGTCATTCCGGTCTTGGCCGCACTTGTCGCCTTTGTTGCCACGCGTGCTGCGGCCTTGCGCACATTGGCGCGGCAGGCATAGTGGCGTCTATGGATTGGAAACCCCAGATGTCTACGCCTGCCTATGCATTGCAGTGGCTGCGTTCGTTGGTTTTCGTGGTGCAAGCCGCGATTATGATGTTTGTTATCGGCCTTTTGTGGCTTCCTTGGGCGATGGTGTCGCGCAAGGGGGCAATGGCGGGTTGTCACAGTTGGGCTAAATGGGTCCGTTGGACCCTGCCGATTGTGGGGATTAAGACCGACATTCGCGGCACCCCGCCCACGGACGAAGTCTTGGTCGCGGGAAAACATCAATCCTTTTTGGATATCATCCTGATCTTTTCGGCGATGCCCGCCGGCAAGTTCATCATGAAAAAGCAAATTTACTACGTTCCTATCCTTGGCCTCTATGGCAAGCGGATTGGCTGTATCGCGGTTGATCGTGGCAAGCGGACCCAAGCGATCAAAAAAATGGTGGCCGACGTCGCCGCCGGCGCCGCGCATCCGGGACAGTTGATCATTTACCCCCAAGGCACCCGGATCGTGCCCGGCGTGGCGGCCCCCTATAAGATCGGGACCGGCGTACTTTATTCCGAACTGGGCCAAGATTGCGTCCCAGTTGCCTGTAACGTGGGGCTGTTTTGGCCACGCAGCGGGATCATGCGGTATCCGGGAACGGCGGTGGTTGAGTTTTTGCCGCGCATTCCAGCGGGGCTTGAGATGCCCGAATTCATGAGCCGTCTTGAGACCGAAATCGAAGCGGCTTCTGACATTTTGAATGCAGAGGCGTTGAAACGGTAGCGGGGCCTTGGCCCATAATGTGAACGCGATAGGAAAATCTATGGGCCGTATTAGCAATATCCAAGATCTTGAAGCGCTTTATGGCACGCCCGCTGAGGCATCCATGCTCAAGGTGGCCCCGCATCTGACGCCACTTTATCGCAAATGGATTATGGCCTCTCGATTTTGCGTGCTCAGCACCGTGGGCCCCGAAGGCACAGACAACAGCCCGCGCGGTGATGATGGTCCGGTGGTACAGGAATTGGATGCGCGCACCTTGTTGATCCCGGATTGGCGCGGCAACAATCGCATGGACAGCCTGCGCAATATTGTACGCGATGCGCGGGTAAGTTTGATGTTCATGGTGGCTGGCTCGGCGAATGTGGTGCGCGTGAATGGCACAGCCCAAGTGCACAATGATGCAGACCTGATCGCGCGGTTTAATCGCAAGGAAGGCCAGCCGCGCAGTGTGATCGTCGTCACGATTGCCGAAGTTTACAGTCAATGCGCACGGGCAATCCTGCGCGCAGGAATTTGGCAGGGCATGGATCCGAGCGATGATTTGCCCAGCGTTGGTGATTTTTTGGCCGAGGCCAAAGAGGGATACGACGGGGCCGGGTATGACGCGGCGTGGCCGGCCAAAGCCGCCAAGACGATGTGGTAGCTGTGGCTTAACCCGGTCACGCGAAGGGCAACGGTTGGTCTTTAGGCGGCCAAACCTGTTGAGCCCAACGCGAGGTATTTTTCGCGGCGATCTGTGCGCAGGGCATCGCCATCCATATCATCCATTTCAACAAGCATGGCTTCTATCGATTGGCCGACGGCAGCCATCGTGGCCGTTGCATCGCGGTGGGCTCCGCCAGATGGCTCTCGGATGATTTTGTCACAGACCTGCAGCTCGAATAAATCTTGGGCCGTTAGGCGCAAGGCCTCGGCGGCTTCGCGCATCTTTTCTGCATCCTTCCAAAGGATCGAAGCGCAGCCTTCGGGAGAGATCACGGAATAAATCGAATGTTCGAGCATTGCGACACGGTTGGCTGTGGCAAAGGCAACCGCGCCGCCCGATCCACCCTCTCCGATGATGACCGATACAAGCGGCACCCGAAGCTTGAGGCATTTCTCGGTCGAGCGCGCAATCGCTTCGGATTGGCCGCGTTCTTCCGCCCCTTTACCGGGGTATGCGCCGGGGGTGTCAACAAGGGTGACAACCGGAAGGCCAAAGCGGTCGGCCATATCCATCAACCGGATTGCCTTGCGGTAGCCTTCGGGACGGGCCATGCCAAAATTGCGTTCAATCCGGCTTTTGGTGTCATTGCCTTTTTCATGGCCGATTACCATCACGGGGCGATCATTCAAGCGCGCTAGTCCGCCCATAACGGCATGATCGTCGGCAAAATTCCGGTCGCCAGCGAGCGGCGTGTATTGCGTAAAGAGTGCGTCGATGTAATCGCGGCAATGGGGCCTATCGGGGTGGCGCGCTACTTGGCATTTGCGCCAAGGTGTCAGGTCGGAATACAGGCTGACCAAAAGTTCAGCGGCCTTTTGGTCCAGCGCCGCCGCCTCTTTTTCAACGTCCATTTCATCGGATCCACGGGCCATTGCGCGCAGCTCTTCTGCTTTGCCTTCGATTTCGGCCAATGGCTTTTCGAATTCAAGGTAATGGGTCATTGTTTGCTCCTGCGCCTGCCCCGGCTTGTTGATGCGATATAGGTATAGCGCGGGGCAATTTGCAAGCTGTCGTGCGGTTGGCCCGCGATGAGGGGCGAAACCTGAGCCTTTCTAATCGTGACCCGCGATCATCTCCGATTGTCTTACGATCACCTCGGCCTGTTTGATG
>JALZWD010000308.1 GCA_023300365.1 Flavimaricola sp.
GATGTAGAGTTCGGTTCAATGTCGGGTGCGGACTGTTGGGGTTTGGGTGTTTTCGCTGGTTTGGCGGCTGTGGTGCTCGAGCGACCGGGGTTCACGCGCAGTGCGATCGCATTCAGGAATTTGTCGCCTGCGCCGTTGGCAAGATGTGCGGCACCATCCGAAATGCCGCGCAAGATATCGTCAAGCCACTGTGCATCCGCCTTGGGGAAATCCCGTAAGACAAAGCCCGGTACGGCGTCTTTGTGGCCGGGGTGGCCCACGCCCAAGCGGACCCTGTCGTAATGCGGGCTGAGATGTTGGTGGATTGAGCGCAGGCCATTATGCCCCGCATGTCCACCGCCGGCCTTGAGGCGCACTTTGCCGGGGGCAAGGTCGATCTCGTCATGGAAAACCGTGAGGTCGGTGCTGTCTAGTTTGTGAAAACGCAACGCCTCGCCGACGGATTGGCCCGAAAGGTTCATGAAGGTGTGTGGCTTGAGGAGCAGCACCTTTTCGCCGCCAAGGCGGCCATCGCTTATTTGGCCCTGAAATTTGGCTTTCCAAGGGGAAAAACCATGGTCGGCGGCGATAATATCAAGCGCCATAAAACCGATATTGTGTCGGTTGTGCGCGTATTTCGCGCCGGGATTTCCAAGGCCAGTCCAGAGTTGCATACGGTTGTTTTACGCGCAGCCGTGGCGCGGGTCGAGGGGGGTGAGTTGAGTATTTTTGGCAAGATGAGACCAAAGGTGGGCTTTAAATCAGGGCATGTAGTGCCATGCTTGCAAGTGCACAAATCAACAACGCCCAGCCGAGCGCCATGGAGCGAACGAGCAACAGCAGGCCCGCGAGTGCCGTCAGGGCAAGGACAGGTAGGCTGAGGCTGGAAAGATGCGGCACCCAAAGTGTGAACGGTCCCGTCTGTGTGTTGGTGACAGTGGCAAACAAGACATGCAGCCCAAACCAGACCGAGAGGTTGAGGATGACACCAACCACGGCGGCGGTGATAGCGGCAAGCGCGCCCGAGAGACGAGGGTTTGCGGAAATCCGGTCAATGTAGGGAGCGCCCGTGAATATCCATACAAAACAGGGCACGAAGGTAACCCAAAGTGTGACGAGGGCGGCGGTGATTGCGAGACCGTGGCCCGCAGCATTGTGGCCCGCAATATACCCGACAAATTGAGTTACGAGGATCAGGGGGCCGGGTGTTGTTTCCGCCAATCCCAAACCGTCGATCATTTGATCGGGCGTTAACCATTGGAAATCGCTCACCACCGCTTGGGCCATATAGGCGAGGACAGCATAGGCACCGCCAAAGGTAACGACGGCCAGTTGCGAAAAGAACGCGCCGATCTCGGCAAGCAGGCCGTGTGGCAAAAGCAAGAGAGGTGCACACCAAAGCGCAAGGCCCAAAGCGATGGTGAGCGCGGTGTGTTTGAAGGGGGTTTGTGGTGCGGGGGCTGTGGTCGCCGCGCCGGTGGAGCTGAGGTAGCCATAGATTGCGGCGGCGGCGATGATCACCGGGAAGGGCAGGTTGAGGAGGAAAATGCCGACAAAAGCGAGCCCTGCGATGATCCAATGGCCGCGGGATTTTAGGGCGCGACGCGAAACCTTGAGCAGCGCCTCAATCACGATAATCAACACGGCTGCTTTGATGCCGAGGAAAGCGGTTTGGATCAGGGGTATGTCGCCAAAGCTGGTGTAGAGGGCGGCGAGGGCGAAGATGACGGCGGCACCGGGCAGCACGAAGAGGAGGCCCGCGAGAAGACCGCCGGGTATGCCGCGCAGCCGCCAACCCGCGTATGTGCAAAGCTGCATTGCCTCGGGGCCGGGGAGCAGCATGCAAAAGCCGAGGGCGTTCAAGAATTGCTGTTCGGACAGCCACTTTTCCTCGTCGACCAGCGTTTTATGCATCAAGGAGATTTGTGCCGCCGGGCCGCCGAAGGATAGCAAGCCGATGCGTGCAAATGTGTGAATAAGGTCGGGATAAGAAGGGGTCATGTGCGGCCCTCCCAATCATGGCCTTCGTCTTGGCCATCGCGCGCCCAACGATAGAGGGCATCATAAAGCGGCATGGCGGCGTTAAGTTGCGCAAGATCGTCTTTGTATTGCCGTGACAGACCAACCGAGAGCGCCAAGAGGCCAGCGGCTTGTGGGGCAAGGTTGTGGCGATTGGTGTCGGCGGCGCGGATGACCGTGGCCATTGTGTCGAGGGCAGGTGCGTTGAGCCCGAACTCGGTCAGCATCGTGTCAAAGGTGCATCCTTCGCCGCGGTGGCTCCAGAAGCCGCCATCGGTATCGAAAGGGATCGCGTCAAATTTTTCGGCCACGCCATCGACATCCCCCGGGGCGACGAAGAGGAATTCCGCGGCGGGATCAACAAAACGGCGGATCAGCCAAGGACAGGCGATGCGGTCAATCTTGGGGCGGTGGCGCGTGACCCAACGCGTGCCTGATATGCGGGGCAGGACAGTGCCCTTGATGGTGGGTAAATTAGCCCTGACCCAGCCGACCTGTCCGCCTTCAAGCTTTTCGGCATGAACTCCATGGCTGCGTAAAAGAGCTGCGGTTCCAGCACTGAGTTTGAGGCCCTTTTGGCAGATCACGATGGCGCGTTGGGCCTCAAGGCTGGCAACAAGGCCTGTGATGTCTTTGTGGCTGTGTTGGCGACTGCCGGGAATAAGGCGCGGATCAAGCGCGAAGTCTTCGGGGATACAGACGTCGATGAGCGTTGGGCAATCTGGTGTGCCGATCAGGCGGGCAAGTTGTGAGGCTGTGATTGTGTTTGGGCTGGCCATTTGGGGCATCCTTGTGATCGATTTTGAAAAGGATGCGGGAGTTTGGCTGGCGCCTCACGAGGCAACCGCGACGCCCCATACTTGCGAAAATGACAAAGGCTCGGGGCGGGGTCAAGTGTGTGCGGGGGTTGCTTGCGGTGGTGGCTGTGACAGACTGTGTGGTGAACAAGGAGCATGATATGGTTGCGATGCATGAATTGGTTGATCTCGGGCGCTATCCGCTGGACCGGCCGGGGAGCAAACCTTGGGCCGATTTGGTGGCCGAGTGTCAGGAGAAGTTGCGGCAAAATGGGCTGTTCAACTTGGATGGGTTTATCCGCAAAGAGGCGATAGAGTCCGCGACAAAACCCTTGCGCGCCGCCATTAAGCGCGAGGCGTTCACCCATGCGCGCCGGCACAACATTTACTTTAAACGTGAGATTGACGGGCTTGCGGCAGATCATCCGGCGCTCAAGGAATTCGATACTTCCAATTGTACCATCTGTGCGGATCAAATTGAGGACACGGCCGTTGTGCAATTATATGATTGGCCCCGATTTGCGGAGTTTTTGGCGGCGGTGATGGGCAAGGAGGCGCTGTATACGATGGATGATCGATTGGCTTGCTTGAATGTGATGGCCTATTCCGCAGGCCAAGCACTCAATTGGCATTTCGACAGATCGGAATTTACCACGACCTTGTTGTTGCAGGCCCCGACGGGTGGTGGTGATTTTGAATATGATCGCGATTTGCGGAGCGATGATGACCCGAATTACGACGGGGTTGCGGATTTGATCGAAGGCAGGCGCACGCCGTCGCGGATCGAGGTGGAGCCGGGAACCTTGAATGTGTTCAAGGGCAAGAATACCGCCCACCGTGTTACCCCGATCAAAGGGGCGCAGGACCGGATTATTGCGGTGTTCTCATATTATGAACGGCCCGGTGTTACGTTCAGCGACGAAGACCGCATGGGCTTTTTTGGGCGCGCGAGCTAGGGGCCACCGTCATATGCAAAAAGGCGAGGCTTTGCGGCCCCGCCTTTGAACGTTTTGTCTCAAGAGAAGAAAACTTACTCTTCTTTAGCGGCGTTCTCGTCGCCTGCTGTTGGTACCTCATCGGCGGCGACGTCGTCACCTGTATCTGCGTCATCGTCGGCCAAAGCGGCGCGCGGTGCGGAGATATTGGCGATTACGAAATCACGGTCGATTGTCGGCTTGGCGCCAGAGGGCAATTCAACATCCGAGATGTTGATGGTGTCGCCCACTTCGCGGCCTGTCAGATCAATCGTGATTTCGTCGGGGATTTCGCCCGCAAGCACGTTCAATTCAACTTCGTTACGCACAACTGTCAAAACGCCACCAGTTTTTAGGCCCGGTGCGTCGCTCTCGTTGATGAAGTTGACCGGAATAAAGATCGACACACGGCTTGTACGCTTGAGGCGCATCAGGTCGATATGTGTTGGCAAATCTTTAACGACATGACGCTGAACGCCGCGGCAAATGACGCGCACGTCTTCTTGGCCTTCGACCTTGAGATTGAAGAGCGTGGACATGAATTGTCCGGCGCGCAACTTTTTCAACAGCATGTTGTAGTTGAGGTTTACGGGCTGCGGGTCTACACCGCCGCCATAAACGATGCCTGGTACGTCGCCATCACGGCGAGCTTGACGGGCGGCCCCCTTGCCTGTCCCCGCGCGTACCGAGGCGTGAAGATCAGGGATCTTATCTGCCATTTGGTAATTCCTTTAATGTTTAGGGTCGCCCTCCAAGGGTGTGCGACCGTGAAGCCGTTTCCTTAGGGGGGAATCTTAGGTTTGGGAAGGGGTTTTTATGGGTCTTGAGTGGTTTTGTGCGGCGAATTAGGCCCTCGCCCAAACCAATTTGAGCCAGAGGTCGTCGGGCGCCGCTCGTGCCCCTGCGGGACACCTCGCCCCGCCCACCGTCCCGGCGGATGTTCAAGCACGCTGTTGGGGGCGTTTTATGGCGGGTCTTGGCCCCTCCCGGGGGGGAGTGATGGCCAAAAGAAATTGGGGTTATTGCCACTCTCCTTGGAAATTTTTGGGGATCAAAAGGATATCGCGGCCCACCTCGTTGATATCGCGTTTGCCGCAAAGAGCCATCGTGGTGTCGAGTTCTTTTTGAATAACCTCGAGCGCGGTTGTGACGCCCTTTTGGCCCATTGCCCCAAGTCCATAGATATAGGCGCGGCCAATCATTGTGCCTTTGGCTCCCATCGCCACCGCCTTGAGCACGTCTTGGCCCGAGCGGATGCCGCTGTCGAGCCAGACTTCGACCTTGTCGCCCACCGCATCCATTATCGCGGGCAAGGAGCGGATTGCCGAAAGGGCACCGTCAAGTTGCCGTCCGCCGTGGTTGGAGACAATGATTGCATCGGCCCCAACCGCCACGGCTTTTTTCGCGTCTTCGGCGTCAAGTATTCCTTTGAGGATGACCTTGCCGCCCCACATTTTACGCAACTGTTTGATGCGGTCCCAATCAAGCGATTGATCGAAATTCTCGGCGGTCCATGAGGACAGTGAGGAGGGATCGCTGACGCCCTTAGCATGGCCCACGATATTGCCAAAAAAGCGGCGTTTGGTGCGCAGCATCCCAAGACCCCATGGCACTTTGGTCGCCATATTGGCGATGGATTTGGCCGTCAGTTTGGGCGGCGCGGAGAGGCCGTTTTTAATGTCTTTGTGCCGTTGACCAAGCACTTGCAGATCGACGGTGATGACGATGGCCGAACAATTGGCGGCGCGGGCGCGATCCATCAGGCGGGTCATGAAGTCATCGTCCTTGAGGGTATAGACTTGGAACCAAAAGGGTTGATTTGTCGCCTCGGCCACGTCTTCGATAGAACAGATCGACATGGTCGAGAGGCAATACGGCACGCCAAAATCGCGCGCCGCACGCGCGGCTTTGATCTCGCCATCGGCAGATTGCATGCCAGTCAGGCCAACGGGGGCAAGCGCCACGGGCATTGCCACATCTTCACCGATCATCTGGCTTGTGGTGCTGCGCCCGGTCATGTCCACGGCAATGCGCTGGCGCAGGCGAATTTGATCAAAATCAGAGGTATTTTCGCGAAAAGTTTGCTCGGTCCAGCTGCCGCTTTCGGCATAGTCGTAGAACATTTTTGGCACGCGGCGCTGATATATGCGGCGCAGGTCTTCGATTGTCGTGATCGGGGGCATGAGGTGGCCTTTCGAATTGGTAAGTAATTTTTACCAAATCTCGGTGCAATTGCAAACCCCCGAAATTTCAGCCCCGATGCGCCCCGTCAGCCAAGGATTTCACAAAGGCCAAAACGTCTTCTACCGGTTTGCCCGCCGCGATTTCCGACACAATGGCCGAGCCAACAACAGCCCCATCGGCAACATTGGCAATCGATTGTGCCACCTCGGGCGTGCGGATGCCAAAGCCCACGATCACGGGGAGATCGGTTTTGGCCTTGATCCGCGCCACTTCGGGGGCGACATCGGATGCTTGGGCGGCGGCGGCGCCTGTGATGCCGGTGATGGAGACATAATACACAAAACCGGATGTATTGGTCAGAACACGCGGCAACCGCGCGTCATCTGTGGTTGGTGTGGCCAGTCGGATGAAATTGAGGCCCGCCTTTTGGGCAGGAATGCAAAGCTCGTCGTCTTCTTCGGGGGGCAGGTCAACGACGATCAAGCCGTCGATTCCGGCCTCTTTGGCGTCCACTAGAAATTTGTCTACGCCATGCGAGTAAATCGGATTGTAGTAGCCCATTAAGACAATCGGTGTCTCGTCACCGGTGGCGCGCAATTCGCGCGCGATGTCGAGAGTGCGATTAAGTGTCATCCCACCTTCAAGAGCACGTTGCCCGGCAAGTTGGATAGTGCTGCCATCGGCCATAGGGTCGGTGAAGGGCAAGCCAAGCTCGATAATGTCCACACCCGCGGCTGGTAGGCCCAGCACAATATCGCGCGAGGTCTCATAGTTAGGATCGCCTGCCATGACATACGCAACAAAGGCCTTGCGATTTTGGTCCCGAAGTTGGGCAAATTTTGTATCGATCCGCGACATCGCATCCTCCGAAAGGGGCCTTATGGGTTCGCGACGGTGTGCACCATGTCCAGAGGCAGATCAAGTTTGGGTTCGCGTAAAGCGATGATTAAGGTCTGGGTCCTAGGGTGACGGCATTAAATTGTATGGAATCCCTGATGATTGATATCGACACACACAATGATAATTCTGGCACAACTCACCGATCAGACAGCGGAGAAATTCAAGTCGGGATCGAAGATGTGTTTTTCTCGCTGACCGATGGTCGTGGGGTCATCAAAGCGAGCAACGATGTGTTTCGTCGCTTGAGTGGGCATTCTTGGGATGATTTGATTGGGTCGTCGCACAAGAAAATTCGTCATCCTGATATGCCTGCTGGGGTTTTTCATCTGATTTGGGATCGTCTTAAGGCCGGTGAACCTGTTGGGGCCTATATTAAAAATAGCTCCAAGACGGGTGGGCACTTTTGGATCATGTCTTATTTCATGCCGCTTGGTGACGGATTTTTGTCAGTAAGTTGCAAGGCAACGAGCCCGATTTTTGTGCGTATACGCGATATTTATGCGCGGCTACGTGATGCTGAACTTAAGCAAGGTTTATCGCCGGAGGCCAGCATGAAAGCCCTGCATTTAGAACTGCGAAAATTGGGGTACCGTGACTTTGCGTCCTTTGTTGCCGATGCGTTGAATGCTGAAATTATGGGTCGAAGTGACGCCCTGGGGCATCGGGCGTCGTTAAATCTTCCGATCCTTGCCGAAATCCGCGAGGCTTGCAGCGAAATTGACGCCCTCGGGGGCGAAATGCTGCACAGTTACAAAGCGATTACCGTCGCGCCGACCAATCTGCAGGTGCGCGCATCGCGCCTCGGCGATTTGGGGCAAGCATTGGCGTCAATTTCGGCCAATTTCACGACCCTGACGACTGAGATGACCGCCAAGATGAATGCCTTTTCCGAGCTATCGCAAAAAGTCTTGAATGCGGTTGACGAAAGCCGGATCGGGATGCTGTCCAAGCGCTTGATTGCCGAAGCGGTGCGGGATTTTGATGCAGAGCAAGTAGAAACGGTTGGGGAAGGCGAGTCCGCCTCCCATAGATTGCTCAGATCCGAATTGGCGAAATACGGTGGCCAGCCAAGGGGTAGCAGCGATGTAATTAAACAGACCCTCCATCAATTCGATAAAATTGTCCAAGAGGTACGGCAACTGCTGTCAGGGCTGTCTGTTATGCGAACGATGTCGCAAATGGAGGCCGCGCGTCTTGTCGACGAGGACCCGAGCATTGAAATGATCGTAAATGATTTGCGGGCGTTCCATGATGAGGCGTTATCCCGGCTAGATTTGATTTTTGCCCGGATACAGTTCAGCGAAAAGCAATTGCAAAAGCTGTTTGATATCGCTCGCATGATCGAGGACGGCACTTTGACAGCGCGCAATGAATTTTCGTTTGAAGGAGCCCAACAAGATTTGGTTGCCTGAAGCACGGAGAAAGACAGCCAAGGGCACCCGCACTCGAGGCCCGTGCACTGATGTGATTTTCCAGACGGCTTGCCGTTGGTGCGCAAGGAGCGTACACGCGGGCGCGCAGCTAAAGGGAGCGTCGCCATGGGTTTTCGGATGGGTATTGTGGGTTTGCCGAATGTGGGTAAATCGACCCTGTTTAACGCGCTGACACGGACTGCGGCGGCGCAGGCTGCGAATTTTCCGTTTTGCACGATTGAGCCGAATGTCGGCGATGTGGCGGTACCGGATGTACGGCTAGATAAATTGGCGGCCATCGCCTCGTCGCAAAATATCATTCCTGCGCGGATGACATTTGTGGATATTGCCGGACTTGTTAAAGGTGCGTCGCAGGGCGAAGGGTTGGGGAACCAATTCCTTGCGAATATTCGCGAGACAGATGCGATCGCGCATGTGCTCCGCTGTTTTGAGGATGGTGACGTCACCCATGTCGAGGGGCGCGTTGATCCGGTTGCCGATGCGGATGTTATTGAAACCGAGTTGATGCTTGCGGATCTTGAAAGCCTTGAAAAACGCCTTGCCGGTATCGTTCGTAAAGTGCGGGGCGGCGACAAAGAAGCGGTGCAGCAGGAACGGCTGATGAAGATGGCTGTCGCAGCACTTGAGGATGGCAAACCTGCTCGAACGGTTGGTGTGGATGAGGATGATGCAAAGGCGTGGAAGATGCTCCAGCTTTTGACCGCCAAGCCTGTTCTTTATGTTTGTAACGTCGATGAGGGATCATCGGCGACGGGGAATGAATTCTCGGCCAAGGTTGCGGAAATGGCGGCGGCGCAAGGGAATGCGCATGTCGTGATCTCGGCGCAGATTGAAGAAGAGATCAGCCAGTTGTCGGACGAGGACGCGACGATGTTTCTCGAAGAAATGGGGCTTGAGGAGGCCGGGTTGGATCGCTTGATCCGCGCGGGATACGAGCTGTTGGCGTTGCAGACTTATTTCACGGTCGGGCCGAAAGAAGCGCGGGCTTGGACGATCAAAGAAGGTACGGGGGCGCCGCAGGCGGCGGGTGTGATCCACGGTGATTTTGAGCGTGGATTTATCCGAGCGGAGACGATTGCGTATGATGATTTCATCGCGTTGGGCGGTGAAGCGGCGGCCAAGGAAGCAGGCAAGATGCGAGCGGAAGGCAAGGGCTATACCGTCAAGGATGGCGATGTTTTGCATTTTCTGTTCAACACCTGATTTCGCCGTGTCCAAGGTTGGACACGACGTCAACGCATTGATACTAAATGATATTATGAATTTTAACGCGATTTTAAAGAATGAAATCGCTCTGCATCATCTCGTTTGTCAGGTTCACGAACACCTGTAAGTTGGCAACCCCGTCGCCGTTCAGGTCGCCCTCGATGATGTTGTAATTGCCTTCGTTGAAGGTGAACCAACGCAGCTGTCCGGCGCTGTTGGCGCCTTGGCCGTCAAAGGCGTTGTTGCCGATCCAAACCCAGTCTTGGGTGCCGCCAACATAGCGATTGGCGTCAATGCCGGAGAGGTCGATCTGATCCTCGCCATGGGTGAAGCCATTGATGAAATCACGCGTATCGCGGCCCGCGCGGCTGTCGGCGATCGTGGTGAGCACGAAGGTATCGGCCCCCTCGCCACCGACAAGGGTATCACGGCCAGTATTGCCGATCAGGGTATCGGCGCCGTCGTTGCCGTTGATCTGATCGTCGCCGCCGCGCCCGGTAAGGATATTGCCACCGGCGTTGCCCACAAGGGTGCCGGGGGCGTCGTTGCCTGTGCCGTTGATGTTGTCGGTGTCGGTGATGTTGCCAAGGCGCAGCAACTCGATATTGTCGGGTTGGGTATAGCTGACGAAGGCGCGGATGGTGTCGATACCGCCGCCTTGGGCATAGCCAATTTCGCCGCGCACCACGTCGAATTCGCTGTCGACGATATAGAGATCATTGCCTGTGCCGCCAGACATCGTATCGGCACCCGCGCCGCCATCGAGCGTGTCTGCGCCGTCTAAGCCGAGCAAAATATCGGTGCAGCTTCCTCCGGCCAAGTCGCCCGCGCCAGTGACCGTGGCGCCCAAACAATGGGTGCCGAGGGTGACGGCATAGAGCGTTTGGCCAGTTGAGCCGGCGTCGTCTTGGGCCCACACGACCACGCTGTTGCCGTCGTCGTTGGTTTGGGCATCAAGTGTCTGAACCCTTGACGTGGGGGCGGCGATGGTGCGTGCGGCGTCAACGAGGCTGCCTGTGGTATCATATTCCGAGAGCGTTATTTGTGCGTCGCCGTCTGCGTCGGTGCCAGCCCAGACAAGGCCAAAGCCACCGTTTTGAAGCGCCACGGCGTCAATATGATCAACCGTGTTGAGGCCCGAGAAATTAAGCGGCGTGGCCTCGTCGTATTCGCCCGCCCGGTTCATCACGAGACCATACCATGTGGGGGCGCCGTCGCTGTCGGTGTGGTGCATCAAGACCAAGGCGTCGCCGGAGGTGAGGGTGATGACATTGATGAGATCAACCGTGCCCCCTTGGGCGGCGGCAAGCAGGACGAGGGGCCGGGCGTCGAGGATGCCGCCGCTTGGTGTCATGCGCTGGGCGATAATAAAGTGGTCGGTATCACTGAGGCGTTCGTCGGCGTCGGTGCTTTCGCGGACGACAAGCAGGCGGTTGGTGCCAAGGGCGGTTTGTTGCCAATTTTCTTCGCGGCCATTTCGGCTTTGGTCTTGGTACGTAAGGACCGAACTTATCGCGGTGCCGCTGCTGTTGTAAAAGCGGCCTTGGCCAATGGTATCATAGTAAATTTCGCCATTTTCGGTGAGCGCTGTGGTTGTTTGGGTTTGCCAAAACAGGCCAAATGCGCCGTTGGGCAGGGCGGTGATTTGGGCGTTGGAGACGGGGCCGGGTGTGGTGCTGGCGATGGTGATGTCGCTGGGGCCGAGGGCCGAGCCGAATTCGCCGAAATTGCCCCACACCACCACATCGTCGGCGGTTGAACCAAGACTTGAGCCGGCATCCACCCAAGCAAGCGCCATTTCGGGGCCAGCGAGGGCGAGGGCAGGGCCGATTTGCCACCCTAGGGCCTCGGTTAGGGCGGGTGTCGCGCCTGCGATGCGTGTGCCTGTGCTGGCGTCAATGGTGGCGGTGATGATGTCGCCTGTTTGATCGACACCCCCGACGGTTTGGTTTGCGATGACAAAGCTGCCGTCACGACGGGCGGTGATGGCGGTATTTGCGGGGGTCGTGGCTGTGACGGAGTGGAGGCGTAGGGCGAGCGATGTGGTATAGAGCAGGGGCATGAGACAACCTTGGGAGCATGGTTAAAATATGAAGTCCGTGCCCGTCAGATAATTGGTGAGGTTTACGAATATCTGAAGATCGGCGATGCCATCGCCCTGAAGATCGCCCTCGAGGATGCAATAATTGCCATCGTCCCATGTAAAATAGCGCAATTGGCCCGCGTCAGTGATGCCGCCTGTGCCAAAGTCGGCATTGCCGATAAAGTGCCAATCCTGTTTGCCGGGGTAATAGAGGCTGCCGTCGAAATTGGAAAAGTCGATTTTATCGACGCCGTGGGTAAACCCGTTGATGAAGTCGCGTTGGTCGGGGGTGGCGCGGCTGTCGGCGACGGCGGTGAGCACAAAGGTATCGGCGCCGGCCCCGCCGACGAGTGTATCGCGCCCAACCCCACCAACCAGCCGATCATTCCCATCATTGCCGTTAATCTGATCGTTGCCGCCGCGCCCCATGAGGATATTGCGACCGGCATTGCCCACAAGCGTTCCGGGCCCGTCGTTGCCAATACCGTCGAGATCAAGTGTGCTGTTGATCGTGCCGAGGCGTAGAATTTCGAGGTTGGCGCCCATGAGATAATCGACCGTGCTGCGCACCGTGTCGATACCACCGCCAAGCGAATAGCCGATTTCGCCGATGATCAGATCATCGGTTGATGTGACGATATAGGTATCGTTGCCCAGGCCGCCATCCATCGTGTCGTTGCCGCTGCCGCCATCAAGCCAATCGTCGTCGTGGCCGCCGTATAGGGTATCGTTTCCGGCATCGCCGAATAGAGCATCATCGCCAGAGCCGCCCAGGATGGTGTCGGTTTCGCTTTGCCCATAGTAGCGATCATCGCCACCCAAGAGGTCAATTTCATCGCTAAAGTCGGAGCCTGTTAGGTCATCGTTGCCTGTCGTGCCGGTGGGAAAGCCGGGGGGAGGAGTAAAGCCGTTTGATGGGGTCATCGCGGTTCCGTTGGTGGATTACATGTTCTGTTAACTATGGCGCTGATTACTTAACGAATGTTGAACGGTGGGCCGTGGCCGCGGAAACCGGCCTTGATCGAGAAAAACCACTTGTTTTCCGAAAGCCCCAGCCATAGACACGCCAACGGAGACGTGGCCGAGTGGTCGAAGGCGCTCCCCTGCTAAGGGAGTAGGCCCGGAA
>JALZWD010000309.1 GCA_023300365.1 Flavimaricola sp.
TTAAGCAGGCCCTCTTTCATCATCAGGCCAAGGTTGTCGCGGGTGCGCCGCCAGGGCGCGTCGGCGGATTTATAAATAATATGGCGCAGGTCGTTGAGGCGGCCGGGTTGAGCAGGGCGACCGTCGGCCAGCCATGTCTCGCGGCTTTGCCCGCCTTTCCAAGCCTTGGTGGTAAACCCAAGGATCTCAACCTTAACCTGGCAGCGCTCGAGGGTGCGCGCCAAAACATCGGCACAGATTGCGGCAATGGAAATGGGCCGCCCGCGCATTGAACCCGAGTTGTCGAGCAAAAGCGTGACGCAGGTATCGCGAAACTCGGTGTCTTTCTCCACCTTGAACGACAGGGGTGTCGTGGGGTTGGCCACCACGCGCGCCAGCCGGCCTGCGTCCAAGATGCCTTCCTCAAGGTCAAATTCCCAAGACCGGTTTTGTTGCGCCTGCAAACGACGCTGGAGTTTGTTGGCCAATCGCGACACCGCGCCCTTTAGCGGCTCGAGTTGCTGATCAAGATAGGCGCGTAGGCGCTCAAGCTCGGCCGGTTCGGCCAAGTCTTCGGCGCCGATTTCCTCGTCAAATTCCGAATGAAACACGGTGTAATTGGGATCGGCATCCGAAACTGGCATTGGGGCGGGGGGCTCCATGGGGGCCTCACCCTCCGGCATCTCGGTCTCTTCGGCGTTCTCGGCATCAGCGTTTTCATCCATGCTAACTTGGGCGTCGCTGGCGTCTTGGGTCTCTTCTTGGCTTTGCTCGGGGGCGGCATCGACATCGTCGCCGTCACTGTCGTCGTTGCCGGTGCTTTCGGGCTCGTCCTCTTCCGCGCCGCCATCTTCGGCTTCGTTGTCCATGTCTTCATCGGCGCTATCGGGATCCTCTCCCAATTGGTCGCCGTACCCAAGGTCATCAATCAGTTTGCGCGCAAACTTTGCAAAGGCACGTTGGTCGGACAACATGTCGGTGAGGGTATCGAGCCGGTCGCCACAGCTGTCCTCAATAAAGCCACGCCAAAGGTTCATCACGTTCTCTGCGCCCGGCGGCAGGGCGCGGCCGGTGGCCAAGTGCCGGATCAAATACCCGGCGGCAACCGCAAGCGGTGCATCTGAGGCCTCGCGGATTTGGTCATACCCCTTGCGCCGGGCCTCGGAGCCGATTTTTGCGTCAATGTTGCCGGCTGTGCCGGGCATGTATTGCGCCCCCACGGCTTCGACACGTGCCGCTTCCATTGCGTCATAAAGGTCGCGGGCCATTTGCCCTTGGGGCAGATAGCGGTTGTTCAGAGCGGCGTCGTGAAACTTGTGGCGCAAGGCAAAGGCATCGGCGGTACCGCGCGCCAAAAGAACCTCGTCGCGCGTCATCCGGCGACTGACCTGCGGGAGGCGCACCGTATCATTGGTTTGGCCGGGCGGATCGACAGAATAGCTAATCGATAAGTCCGGATCATCAGCCAAAACTTTGGTCGCCTCAGCAAGCGCCTTTTTGAACGGATCAGCGGGGTTGTCAGTTGGTTTGTTCATGCCTTTGTGTTTACGGTGATTTCGCGGTCTCCGCTAGGGGCTGTGTCGCGGCCTGTGATCGGGCGTTGGCGATTATCTACAAGGGCGCCACAGACGATTATTTCCCCCTAAATCGGGGGTCTAGATTGCATATTGCGCTTGTGTTCCGCTGAATGCGTGCGTTTCGTGCATATAGCATTGAAAACAAACATTTAATTTCTGATAATTTTTCAATTTTATCGGCCAAATTTCGCCGAGCGCGAGCGCGTGGAGCCCTGACTGCAACATGGCGAAGAACCCCCGTTTTCCCCACCTAGAACTTTCCTGATTGTCGAAGGATACCGCCCGGCACCGCACCAGCGTTGGTGGGGCACCTTTAGACTGTAGAGAGAGTACACAATGAAAAATCTGCTGACATTTACATCCGCATTCGCAATGGCTGCCACATTGGCCGGCGGTGTCGCAGCCCAAGATTCGGTCCTAAGCTCTGAGGGCGCGAGTGACCGCGTCTCGGACCTTCAAGATGACATTAACGATGATTTCACCCGTGAGGTGGATACGTTTTCCAACCGCGGTCGCCCCGTTGGCTTTACCGGATCGGTTGCCGCGCGTGGCAGCCTGTCATCGGGCAACACCGAAGCGGTTGATATCGGTATCGGATCCAACCTTGGCTATTTTGACGGCGTCAACGGCTATAGCCTCAACCTGAGCTATACCTACGGCGAAACCGACGATGTCGTGACCGAAGAAAGCCTGGTTTACGAATTGGAGTATCGCCGCGACTTTGGCCCAAAGTGGTTTGGGTTTGCCAAGTTGCAGGGCTCGATTGATGAATTTGCAAGCTTTGACGATGATACATTCCTAGGTTTTGGTGCCGGTTACCGCATCTATGACACTGCGGATTTGCAGTGGACGGTTCAGGCTGGCGTTGGCTACCGGGATGCGTCTTTGACCGACGTTGCAAACACCGATTTCGAAGAGGGTGCAGTTGCCTTGTCGTCGAACTATTTTAACGCGTTCACTGCGACATCGGCCTTTACGGTTGATACCGATGTGATCACCTCCGACAGCGATACAGTTGTGTTTAACTCGATTGCTTTCACACAAAACGTATCCGACCGCCTTGCCCTGCGCACAAGCCTCGATACCGAATACCACACCGATCCATTGGCCGGTGATGACAGCACGGACAATTCTTTGGGCGTCAGCCTTGTCTATTCGCTGAACTAAGTACGCGACCCGGGGGCCACTTATCCGGCCCTCGGGTTTTATTGCTCCTTCAGATTGCATTCCTGACGTTGCAAAACAAAAGGCGGACACTTCATGTGCCCGCCTTTTTCGTGCCCTTGAGCTTTTTATGGCTGGCTAGCCAATGGCCGAACTTACCGCACTTTCGGGGAGTTCTTCATCAAAGCAACGTTGGAAAAATTCTGCCACTGTTTGACGTTCGAGCTCGTCACATTTGTTCAAGAACGACAGACGGAACGCATACCCCGTATTGCGGAAAATAGCGGCGTTTTGCGCCCAGTTGATGACCGTGCGTGGTGACATAACGGTCGAAAGGTCGCCGTTCATAAACGCGGTGCGCGTCAGGTCCGCGACAGTCACCATCTGGCTCACAGTTTTGCGGCCTTCGGCGTTGTTGTAATGTGGCGCCTTGGACAGCACGATGTTGGTTTCGGCGTCGTGGCTGAGGTAATTGAGCGTAGAGACAAGCGACCAACGGTCCATCTGGGCTTGGTTGATCTGTTGGGTCCCGTGATAGAGACCGGTTGTATCCCCAAGGCCCACGGTATTGGCCGTGGCAAACAGACGGAAATATTTGTTTGGCGTGATGATCTCGTTTTGGTCCATCAACGTCAGCTTGCCGTCGGCCTCAAGAATCCGCTGGATAACAAACATCACATCCGCGCGGCCCGCGTCATATTCGTCGAATACAATCGCAACAGGATTGCGCAGGGCCCAAGGCAGGATGCCTTCGTGAAATTCGGTCACCTGCACACCGTCGCGAAGCTTAATCGCGTCTTTACCGATCAGGTCAATCCGGCTGATGTGGCTGTCGAGATTGACGCGCACAGTTGGCCAATTCAGACGCGCGGCAACCTGTTCGATATGGGTCGATTTCCCTGTGCCGTGGTAGCCTTGGATCATCACGCGACGATTATGGGCAAAACCCGCCAAGATCGCGAGGGTGGTGTCGGGATCAAATTTATACGTGCTGTCGATCTCTGGAACACGGTCCGAGCCTTGGGCAAATCCTTTCACCGACATATCGCTGTCGATGCCAAAAATATCCCGAACGGAGACCTCTTCGGTGGGTTGTGCATTCATATCCGTCATGCCGTCGGCCATCAGATTTGCCTTTCGCGAAAAATAGTCACGTCATTGTCGGAGTTGGGATGCATCAAAATGTGAAGTCCCGCAAGGGGAACGGGTAGGGGCAAATGTGATTTGCATGCCGCATCGTTTTGGAAACGACGATGAGGGTCTGCGGCGATGTTTTTGGCAAGCGGTGTGCGGGCCTCGGCCGCGCAAACGATGACGGGCCAAAATACGAGGTGTAAAACGCGCGGTACCTGTCAATTTTTGGTCATATGTCAAAGGCTTGCGAGA
>JALZWD010000310.1 GCA_023300365.1 Flavimaricola sp.
CCGTGGCCAACCCGGTTCTAAAAATCCACTTTTCATAATCGACGCCGCGCCAATCGTAGACCCGTTCAACACATAGCCCACGCCCCACGCGTATCCAAAAGCAAGGTCTTGCGCGGTATTGGGCACACGCGGCCCACATCCAAGGTCGTCACAAAGCGCCGCGATCCGGTCGTGCTCCAATGCCACCGCACCCCCAACCCCGGTACGCTGCGCAGCCGCAACACCAACCGTCACATGCGCCTCCAAGATCGCCTTGAGGAACGCGATATAGTGGCCGTGCGACGCAAACTTGTCTTCGCGGGTCCACATCGCCTCAAGTCGGTCATGCAGCTTGCGCGTGTCACGCTTAAGGTCTTCACGCAAATTATCACCTTCATTTTGATTGGGCTGTCGAAATTCCAGCACTATGCGCTCCTGATTGATGCGCGCGTTTTGGCCCCAAAATATAGAGTGAGCCCGGGGCAAACAGTGCACCCTTTAAGAGAGGCTAATCAAGCCTTTGTGTTAAAACGTGGTGGCGCGGCACAAAACAGAGCATCGATCATCGTCTTCGGGGACGATTTCATGCAGGCTGTCAAACTAAACCGCTCGGCTTGCCGGCACATAGTTTGGCCAAGCGCCTCCACGGCACAACCCGGTATAGGCCACCTTTTCAATACGCCCCAGCCCCCTCGGGTCAGAGCACGCCTACAAAGTCAGAAACCTTGCGCGCCCCACAAGGCAAAAGAAACAGTGTGCCAAAAATCGCTGTGTCGTATTCCACAACCCCGCTCCGGATCATGGGCGGCGCATATGGTGCAACTAATTGATGCGATTGCCTCTACTTTCTGGCAACCGCGACAACAAATTGTCCAAGGCTTGCGCCCTCAACCCCGATCCGCGACCGACTTCACCCAGTCACTTACCGCCGCCATCACGGTCGCGCCATTTCCGGTTTTGATGGCTGTCTGTGCCACCGCCACACCGCCTCGGATTTCGGCGGCAACATTCGCAAAGTCACCCGAATGAAATTGCACCCGCCGCCGAATAAAACGCCAATAACAGGACGTTAGCGCCTCTTGCAGGATATCATCCTCGATTATGGCGCCCAAACCATTGGCAAAAATTGACGTCGCATCAAAGAAATTATCCACAACGTCGGGCACGTCCGCGTTGTCCAAATGCAGGCCAGATGTCGTAAACTCAATCGCGATTTTTCCAAGCCCTTCGCTCGAGGCGCATTGGGCGCAAGCCTGCAAGATTGCGGCAAAGGATTGCTGGTCTGCCTGCGCCGCTTGGGCCCGCAAGGGCTTGGCGACGGTGCCAATCCCAGACCGTACCTCAAGGAGGTTCTCTGTCGCCAAGGCCTGAAGCACCTGCCGTATCGGTGTTCGCGACACCGAATACTCTTGGGCAATTTTACCTTCGTGAAGAACCAAATCGTGGTCCTCAAAATGGGTCACAATCCTCTTTCGGATCGCCTCAGTTATTTCAACTCGCAGAGTCCGAACGTTCATCTCACCCGATCACTTCGCAAAGCTGTATACATGTGTAGTTGTACCCGCTTAGTTTAAATTAAAACAACTGGTTTCTACCTCGTCTGTCCAACCCGCCAAAAAACCGCGGCCCCATTTTCTCGGTCAAAAACAGCGGCGACAGTATCTCGGGGCGCTATCTCAAGGTATGGGTCAAAGGCTCAAGCCCATCGATCCCACACGCAATCACATCCCCCGCAACCATCGGCCCCACACCCGCCGGTGTGCCCGTCATAATCACATCACCGGGGATCAAATGATAATACTGGGATAAATGGCTAATCACCTCGGCCACGCTCCAAATCATATCGCTCAGAACCGCATCCTGCCGCACATCGCCATTCACGCTCAAATGGATCCGCTGCGGCCCAATCGCCGCCACATCCCCCGCCCGCGTCAACGCGCCCAAAACAGCCCCGTTTTCAACATCTTTCCCAAGCGACCAAGGCCGCCGATTGTCCTTGCCGTCCTGCTGCCGGTCCCGCCGCGTCATGTCCAATCCGCAACCATATCCAAAAACCAACGCATCCGCCGCCGCAACACTCACCTCAAAGCCCGGTGCGCCAATCGCCACAACCAACTCCATCTCGTGATGATAATTCGCCGTTCCGGGCGGATAGGGCACCGTCGCACCGCTGGGGCAATAGGCCTGCGCCGATTTGGTAAAATACCACGGCGCCTCGCGGTCCACCTCAAGCCCCATCTCGGCGGCATGCGCGGCATAGTTCCGCCCCACACAGAAAATCCGGTTAATCGGATAAAGGGCATCCTCGCCCACAACAGGCAGGGCATTCAAACGGGGGGCATCAAACAATAGGTCCATAGGCGCACCCTACTCCGCTTGCGTCAGGATATTGAACCCCCGCCGGATCGCGGCATCTTGCTCTGCGCTCAAATACTCCGGCCTATGCTCCGCCAAAATCCGCCGCGCCTTGGCCTTGGCCCGCGTTTGCGCATCTTGCGCGCCCTGCTCGGCCCATGTGATCGGCTGTTCGCGGTCGGCAATTTCGGGGTAAAAATAATCCCGCTCCATCGCCTTCATCGTCGCATCCCCCCCAAGGAAATGCCCGTCGCCCAGAACCGATTTACAAATATCATCATACCCAAGGTTCTCGGCCGTCACCTCGATCCCGCGCAGCATGCGGTAGGTTTGCGAATGCATCTCATCATCCAACACAAACCCCTCAAAACTGACCCCAAGCAATGACGCCGTCATCCCGCTGCTCTCATAAATCAGGTTCCCACCTGCAAGTGCGGCCGCCACGCTCGTCATCCCCTTTTCCACGCCATATTGCGCATCTACGGCCTTGGCATCCGTCATGCTTGCTGCCACGCCCGACGGCAGGCCCAACCAATTAGAAAGCTGCGCCGAGGCCGCATTCAAAACCGCAATCTCGCCGCCCCCGCCCGCAAAGGCCCCCGTGCGCAGATCAATCACCAAAGGCCAGTTTGAGAAAACCATCGGATGCCCCGGTTTGATGCAATGCACCATCACAAGGCTGGCCAAGGTCTCTGCAAGCGATTGCACGAGAAACCCCGCCAATGTCGCGGGCGCCGTCGCCCCCGATTGCGCCGCCGTTATGCACGACACGGGGATATTATGGGCCAGACATTCATACGTCACATCCACCGCATCCTCGCCGTATCGCATCGGCGAAATCACCGGCGAAATATGCGCCTTCACAAAGGGCCGCTTGGCAAACATGCCGTCCCC
>JALZWD010000311.1 GCA_023300365.1 Flavimaricola sp.
TGACGGTTGCGACTCACCCAACCGCGGCGTAGTCCAACTGCGTTTATTCAACATGCTGCGCACATCGTATAAACGCTTAGTAGTTCGGTTTGCCAAAATATTGTACTTATTCAAAACTCGAAAAGTGAACTTCTGGTTGCGAGAACAAGGTTATACTAATGTTCAATTTCCGCTTCAGAAAGCCAATTTTGGTGAAGAATTCAATTGCAGCTCTATTGATCTTTGCATCCATGCAAACGGCCGCGGCAGAACAGCCTTTTTTTAGAAATTCAATTGTTGCAAACGATATAGATTTCATACATACAAGCGACCCTACTGTAGAAAGTACTCTTAATTATTTGGGTACGTCTCGTAGAGAGATGCCTGACAAACGAAATGATCTGCTTTTTGATGATGGTGCCCATGCATTTTCCATGGAATTCGCAGACGGCGCAGTTGTGGAAATATTTCTGCATAGCGATTTCGAGAATTTCGTGGAGATCGAGCGTTATTCTAATTTGTTAAAGGGACCCGTTGGCAAGTTACCACTTGAGATGAGAAAAACCTTGTCCCATGTGGTAATTCACAAAGGAAATGAAGCAGCATTTTCAGAGCATTTAGGTCACTTTTTCGTCTTGTATTCACAAAACATGGAAACACGAATAAAAAATAATGATCTTGAGGAAACGGTATTTCATGAATCAGTACATGCCACTCTGGATCATAGATATAGGGAATCGAATGATTGGATAGAAGCTCAGAGAGCTGACAGTGTATTCGTGACTAACTATGGGGCAGATAACCCGAACACAGAAGACTTCGCTGAGTCGGCATTATTTGCGTACACATTAAATTCGTATCCAGATCGGCTGCCAGCTAATTTGCAAAGATGGTTGAAAGATAATGTTCCAAATCGCATGGCGTATTTTGATGACTTGTTCAGCAATCTTGATTAGTAGGTAAGTGCATGAGGTTTGTTTCGAGTGTTTGGATCGTGCAGGAAAAGGCTAATCGAACGAAACGCTGAAGCTGTCAATGGACCCGTCATCGGAACCTGGGCTCTGCCCAGAACCCAATGCCGCCTCCATTGCACCTTAGCGCTGCTGTTCGGTTTCCTCAGGGAGGCCTTGGTGATGATAGGCATTGTAACAGTCCAATCTATTAACTCTATGATTGTGTTGAGAGGTCGCTTAACTTAATATCTCGTTGGCTACGAATCCTAGTTGCATCGGAATTCAGTCTCGTTTTTAGCCTAGGCTGCGGACGTTGTCCAATGCTTGTTTAATATCTTGTAAACTGTGTATATGACGGATGTATTCATATCATATAAAAGAGAGGATCGACCGAAGGCAAGAGCGATTGCACAGACTCTGGCTGAAAAGGGGTTGGATGTATGGTGGGATGTTGAACTTCTAGCAGGCCAGAGTTTTGCAGAAGAAATTAATGCTGTCATAAATAAGGCTAAAACGGTGATAGTGTTATGGACACCTGAATCCATTGACTCGCATTGGGTTCTTTCCGAGGCCAGTCTAGCGCTTGAAAAGGAGATTTTGATTCCAGTATGGCTACAGCATGTAGCGCTTCCTGTTCCTTTTAACATGCTTCATACTCTCGATCTCTCAGAGTGGGATGGTTCATCAGCCGATCATGTATTGGAAGATCTTGTCAAGGCCGTAAACCATTTTACTGAGCTGCCTAGAATCAATGAAGCTATTCAATCGACTCGTGAAATTGAAGAAACACTATTAAAACCTGCTAATGAATTAGAGTTCTGGTCAGCAGTTTCATCAAAAAAGCCACCTTCTATACGTGAGTATCGTTTGTATCTCGCAAGATTTGGAGATAACGGATCATTTTCTGAACTAGCACGTCATCGAATTGATGAGATAACTAAAAATTCAAAGAAGCGCACGTGGCCAAAGATAGGTCCTTCTCTGACCCTAATCGGAATTGTCGTAGGCGCAGTTCTCGGCCTCCTTCAAATTAAGGAAATTGTATTCTCGAAACCTGAAAACCTAAACGATGTAAATGGGCCATTGACGTCTTCAAGACAAGATACAGAAAATAAAATCAGAACCACAACAGCGCCTAACCCTACACAGGTGACCAAGCGTGACGCAATTAGATCAGATCAAGATGCATCGATAGATGAAGATCAAGAAACAGATGTGGATATAAGAAATCTGAATGATAGTTCTGATGAGAGTAGTGCTTTTGGGATTTCTGAGTCGGATTGGGTAATGGGTATCCCTGGCGACGTGGGATCTGTGTTCCGCGATTTCATTGATAGTCCTCAGATGGTTGTTATCCCGGCAGGAAAATTTGTTATGGGTTCGCCGCCTGGGGAAAACGGTCGTTCTTCGAATGAAGGGCCGCAACATGATGTAGAGATAGTGCAAAAATATGCGTTGAGCCGTTTTGAGATTACTCTTGGAGAATGGAGGTATTTTGTGCAAGAGACAGGCTATGTAATTGATGATAACTGTCGTATTAGAAAATTTCAAAGTGATAGAGAAAACACTGGTAGTTGGAAAAGTCCAGGGTTCGGTCAAGATGCAGGGCATCCTGTTGTGTGTGTGAGTTTAGGAGACGCCATTGCATATACAGATTGGCTTAATACACGATTAGGTGACAACGTCTATCGATTGCCGTCAGAGGCTGAATGGGAATATGCGGCTCGCGCGAACACCACTACAGCACGATATTGGGGTGATGATAATTCCAGTAGTCAACAATGTGAGTACGCAAACGGTGCAGATGTTACTTTTGCGAAATATTATAACCAGAGTTCATCAAGTAGATCGAGCAGCTGTGATGACGGATTTGCAGAAACGTCGCCAGTGGGGTACTTCGGCGAAAACGGGTTCGGTTTGTCGGACATGATAGGGAACGTGGCAGAATGGACTGAGGACTGTTCGCATAGTGATTATAACAACGCTCCTAGAGATGGTCGGGCATGGCTTGGTGGAGACGGTGGAAGTTGCCAAACACGTACTATTCGAGGCGCAGCGTGGGATTGGATGCCTGATTTATTACGCGCTGCCTATCGCTTATGGATTCCATCCAATTTTCGAAATAGTTCAGTGGGATTTCGTCTTGCAAGGACTT
>JALZWD010000312.1 GCA_023300365.1 Flavimaricola sp.
GCGTGGCCGCCTGTGGCGGTGGCGGCGGGTGTGGCGCTGACGGCGGTGGCGGTGGTTTTGTTGCTTGGTGATGACGAGGCGATTTCGCAGCGAAAACCCTAGAGGCCCTGTTTGCTTAGGAAGGCCTCAAAGGCATCCAAATCCAGCGGACCCATTTGGCCAAAGGCCTGCATCCAGACACTTGCATCGCGCATGGCGTCGGGCTCAAGCTTGCACCATTTCACGCGCCCGCGCTTTTCTTGGGAAATCAGGCCCGCAGATGTGAGAACGCCAAGGTGTTTGGACACGGAGGCCAGCGAGGTTTCAAACCCTGCGGCCACGTCGGTGACGGCCATGTCATCCTCAAGCAACATCATCAAAATGTCGCGCCGCGTGGCGTCGGCGAGGGCGGCAAAGATGGTGTCGAGCGGGGTTGTCATGGGCACGCAGATAGCCCGAGTTGCGCCCCATGGCCAGATCGCACGGGCGCGGGGCAGGGTGTTGCGCGCAAATAGTCAACCAAATGGTTGAATGTTGATTTCGCTGCGAAAAGCGACTTTCGCATGCGAAAAGGCGGGATTCAGGCAATGATATCAATGGCAGAATCGAATGTTATCAGTGTGTTAGCATGGCGTTCGATGGTTATTGACTCCTTACCCCACCGGCCTTAGCACGGCCCGGACGATGAATGGACGGGGTTTTGCGCTATGTCTGACCTTGAAGACGCTGATCGGGCGGCCCGACTGAGGGCCCTTGAGGAGCGGATCGAGGCGGCCAAGGTTGCGGAGCCTGAAAAGGACCATTCGGAGGAGCACTACTCGCAAGCACAGCTTGCTTGGCGGATGGTGATAGAGCTTGTGGCCGGTCTTGGGATTGGCTTTGGCATTGGATACGGGCTGGATTCCTGGTTGGGAACGATGCCGATATTTCTGGTGCTGTTCATATTCTTTGGCCTCGCGGCGGGTGTTCTCACCATGATGCGATCGGCCAAAGAGGTGCAGGAAAAACAACTGGCCCGTGAGGCTGGCGAAGACGAGGGTGATACGCGTGGCGACTGAGACAGATACCCATAGCGAAGGCGGTTTGGTTTTTCACCCGCTTGATCAGTTTATCCCCAAAAGCCTTTTCGGTGATGGCCCGATTGCGTGGTATTCGATTACCAACGTAACCCTGTGGCTCGCGATTGCGGTGGCGTGTGTGTTTTTGCTGATGGTGATGGGCACGAGTGGTCGCAAGATCATCCCAAGCCGTTTGCAATCGGTGGCCGAGCTTATCTATGGCTTTATTTACAAGATGGTTGAGGATGTCTGCGGCAAAGAGGGGATCAAGTATTTCCCTTATATTATGACGCTGTTCTTGTTCATTTTGTTTGCCAACTATCTGGCACTTATCCCGATGTCGTATTCGCCCACGTCGATGATTGCTGTGACAGCGATCCTTGGTTTTGGGGTGTTCATCGCCGTAACCGTGCTTGGCTTTGTGCTTAATGGTGCGTCGTTCCTTGGTATGTTTTGGATGAAAGACGCCCCTGCGGTGTTGCGTCCGATCATCGCGGTGATCGAAGTGATTTCTTACTTCGTGCGCCCGGTAAGCCATTCTATTCGTCTGGCGGGCAACGTCATGGCGGGCCACGCGGTTATTAAGGTGTTTGCGGGCTTTGCCGCTCTGACGCTTGTGTCGCCCGTGGCGATCCTTGGCATTACCGCCATTTACGGTCTTGAGGTCCTTGTGGCCGGTATTCAGGCCTATGTTTTCACGATCTTGACGTGTGTCTATCTTAAGGACGCGCTTCACCCGCATCACTAACTCGGGGGGGCATGTTGCCCGCCCAAACTCTAAACTTCCAACTCAAGGAGAATTCTCATGGAAGGTGAACTCGCACACATCGGCGCAGGTCTTGCAGCTATTGGTTCCGGCGCCGCCGCTATCGGTGTTGGTACTGTTGCAGGCAACTACTTGGCTGGCGCATTGCGCAACCCTGCTGCTGCGGCCTCGCAGACAGCGACACTCTTTATTGGTCTCGCATTCGCAGAAGCGCTGGGCATCTTTGCCTTCCTCGTCGCACTTCTGCTGATGTTCGCAGTCTAAGAAGACGCGTTAAATCCTTGAGGCTGGACGGCGCGTATGGATGCGCCGTCCGGTAAACATCCGGGACTGAGAGGGCCGATATGGCGACCGAAACACACGAAGCAACAGCCGGAGCCTGTGTTGACGCAGGAGGCAGCGCCATTGGCATGCCGCAGCTGTGTGCTGATTGGATGCCGAACCAGGTTTTCTGGTTGTTGGTCACCCTTGTGGCGATTTATTTCATTTTGTCGCGCGTGGCATTGCCGCGGATCGCGTCCGTGTTGTCCGAGCGGACAGGTACGATCACAAATGATCTGGGTGCTGCAGAAGAATTGAAAGAGCGCGCTGCGGAAGCGGAAGGCGCGTATGACAAGGCTTTGGCCGATGCCCGCGCAGAAGCACAGGCGATTGTTGCCAAGACCAAGGAAGACATTCAGGCCGATCTTGATGTTGAGCTTCAAAAGGCCGACGCAGAGATCGCCGCACGCACAGCGCAGAGCGAAAAGGCGATTGCCGAAATTCGTGACAACGCGATGAGCTCGGTGGCCGATGTGGCCAAAGAGACGGCGGCCGATTTGGTTGTGGCGTTGGGTGGTAAGGCCGACAAGAAGGCCATCAATGCCGCCGTGAAGGCGCGTATCGGGGGTGCATCATGATGCGGATTGCATTGGTATTGGCAGCCGCAGTTGCCGCGAGCCCTGCGGTGGCGGCGACGGGTCCGTTTGTATCGCTTAAGAACACCGACTTTGTGGTGTGGATCGCGTTTCTGATTTTTGTCGGCATCTTGCTGTATTACAAAGTGCCGTCGATGGTTGGCGCGATGTTGGACAAGCGGGCCGTTGGCATTCAGGCCGAATTGGACGAAGCGCGGGCCTTGCGCGAAGAAGCGCAGGCATTGTTGGCCTCGTACGAGCGCAAGCAAAAAGACGTGCAAGAGCAAGCCGACCGCATCGTTGAAGCCGCACGCGACGAGGCCGCACGCGCGGCTGAGACCGCCAAGGAAGACATCCGCACCTCTGTGGC
>JALZWD010000313.1 GCA_023300365.1 Flavimaricola sp.
ACAAAGACCTGTCAATGTTTGTTTTTCCGAAATGTGGCAAGATTGTGGTTTTTTTTTGGCA
The DNA here is from genome assembly GCA_023300365.1 of Flavimaricola sp. Taxonomy (GTDB): domain Bacteria; phylum Pseudomonadota; class Alphaproteobacteria; order Rhodobacterales; family Rhodobacteraceae; genus JALZWD01. The sequence goes on from JALZWD010000313.1 coordinate 62, forward strand.
TTAAAAACAACGCGTTGGTGAAAAAACCGAGTTATACACACACCCTTAGAGGCTGGTTTCTTCAGAGGATAAGTCTGCGGAGAAGTCGGATTTAACAAGTTATCCACGGCCCCTACTTAATCATCATCTCTTTAAATCTTTCTTTTTTATATTGTTAAGAAAGACCCTAAGACCCTAAGAGATACGCATGGATTGGATACTTGGATATTACAGTTGGATTAAGGCACTGCACATCGCGGCAGTGATCTCGTGGATGGCGGGCATGTTTTATTTGCCAAGGCTGTTTGTGTATCACGCAGAACAAGCAGAGCCAGGATCACAGATGGATGCGACCTTTCAGGTGATGGAAGAAAAGCTGCTAAGAGTGATTATGGGCCCCGCGATGGTGGTGACATGGATTGCCGGGATTTTGATGATTGCACTGGGTGGTTTTGATTTTGGCGCGGCGTGGTCGTGGATCAAACTTGGGTCGGTCCTCGCCATGACAGGATTTCACGGATGGTTATCAGCACGGCGCAAAGAATTCGCAGCCGGAGAAAACACACGTAACGGCAGAACATATCGATTGGCCAACGAGGTGCCGACGGTGTTGATGCTGGTGATTGTGGTGATGGTGGTGGTTAAACCGTTTTGATGGCGAATTGACTTAGGCAAGCTTAGTCAGTAGGTGCAGAGCCAAGCTTTCCCGTCCGGGATCAAAAAGCGTTTCATTTACTGCTGAAGTGACACCAAGATGCCGATGGTATTCTTGTGTCTTGCGTGGAGATATTTCCAAAGATGACTGTTGATCGTTTGAACCTTGCTGACCTTAAGGCGCAAAGCCCTAAGGATCTGTTGTCACTGGCGGAAGAGCTCGAGATCGAGAACGCATCCACGATGCGCAAGGGCGACATGATGTTTGCCATTTTGCGCGAACGTGCGGACGAAGAATGGGTGATCGGCGGCGACGGTGTTTTGGAAGTGGTCCAAGACGGGTTCGGATTTCTGCGCAGTCCTGAGGCCAACTATTTGCCCGGACCCGATGATATCTATGTAAGCCCTGACATGATCCGCAAACATTCGTTGCGCACGGGTGATACGGTGCAAGGCGTGATCAAAGAGCCGAACGACACAGAACGCTACTTTGCGCTTGTGACCGTTGAGACGATCAACTTTGAGGATCCCGAAAAGGCCAAGCACAAGGTTGCCTTTGATAACCTGACACCGCTTTATCCCGAAGCACGTTTGAATATGGAAGTGGCCGACCCAACTGTCAAAGACCGCTCGGCGCGGATCATTGATCTGGTGGCGCCGGTTGGCAAAGGCCAGCGGTGTTTGATCGTCGCGCCTCCGCGGACGGGTAAAACCGTGTTGCTCCAGAATATCGCGAACTCGATCGAGCAGAACCACCCTGAGTGCTATTTGATCGTGTTGCTGATCGATGAGCGGCCCGAAGAAGTGACGGATATGCAGCGCAGTGTGAAGGGCGAGGTTGTGTCCTCAACCTTTGATGAACCCGCAACACGGCACGTGGCTGTCTCAGAAATGGTGATCGAAAAGGCGAAACGGCTTGTAGAGCATAAACGTGATGTTGTGATCTTACTCGATTCCATCACACGCTTGGGCCGCGCGTTTAACACCGTGGTGCCGTCGTCAGGCAAGGTCTTGACCGGTGGTGTGGATGCCAATGCGCTTCAACGGCCGAAACGGTTCTTTGGTGCGGCGCGGAACATCGAAGAGGGCGGATCGCTGACGATTATTGCGACGGCCTTGATCGATACAGGCAGCCGGATGGACGAGGTGATCTTTGAGGAATTCAAAGGCACGGGCAACTCCGAGATCGTGCTTGATCGCAAGGTTGCCGACAAACGTGTGTTCCCGGCGATGGATATCCTCAAATCCGGTACGCGAAAAGAAGAGCTGTTGGTCGACAAGGGCGATTTGGCCAAAACATACGTGCTGCGCCGGATCCTCAATCCGATGGGCACCACGGATGCGATTGAATTCCTGCTTGGCAAGCTCAAGCAAACCAAGACCAATTCCGACTTCTTCGACTCGATGAATACGTAATTACCATTTAAAAACAATGGTTTGACATGGATGATACGATTTTTGCTTTGGCGACAGCCGAAGGGAAGGCGGGTGTGGCTGTTGTCCGGATTTCGGGGGCTGATGCTGTCTGCGTCGCCAATGATTTATGCGGGTCGGTGCCGATGCCCGGCCGTGGCCTGCGGGATTTGCGCGACCGTGATGGCGAGTTGATCGATCAGGCACTCGTGCTTGGGTTTGCCCAAGGGCAGAGCTTTACGGGCGAGGCGGTGGTTGAGCTGCATCTGCACGGGAGCCCGGCGATTGTCGCGGCTGTCTTGGCGGAATTGAATAACACGGGTTCCGCCCGGCAAGCGCAACCGGGCGAGTTTACGCGGCGCGCGCTTGAGAACGGTAAACTTGATCTGGCGCAGGTTGAGGGGCTTGCCGACCTTATCGATGCCGAGACCGAGGCACAGCGCAAGCAAGCTGTTCGGGTATTTTCAGGTGATCTTGGTGCCAAGGTTGAGGAATGGCGTGCCAAGCTTATCCGCGCGCGGGCGTTGATTGAGGCGACGATTGATTTTGCCGATGAGG
>JALZWD010000314.1 GCA_023300365.1 Flavimaricola sp.
GGAGTGGAGAGGGGAGGGGGGGAGGGGGAGAGACAACCGCGGGGCTCAGAGCTCTGCGTGGGTCATGGCGTTCTCTAAGGGTGAGTTGTCACCTGCCATGAATTGAGTCAATGGGGTGCGTAGTCGATTGCGTGAGATTGCGTACCGGGATGGGGGGGGCGGGGGGCGGGGAGCGGGTGGGGGTGGGGGTTTCATGCATGTTGATGGTGTTTGGGATGCGGGCGGGCGGGGGAATGTCATAACCCCTCTCAGTCCCTTTGTTGAAAAGCGAGACCTCGGGCTAGTCAGTCGGAGGCTGTGATAGTCAGTGGCTAGCGGGAGAGGCTAAAGAGAGAGAGAGAGGAGGCTAGCGAGAGGTGAGCGCTCGTTCGTGGCGGTTTCCTACCTCAATGAAAGGACAACGGTTTTCGTTCTCTTAGTTCATTTAATCTGTAGTTTGTATTTTTCCTTCGTGTGGCCATCAACATGTGTCGCTCCTCGAATGCGTGTGTGCAGATAGGGGATTGGCTGTCGTTTGGAGTTTACAGACTTGGAGTGTGGAAGGGAAGGGGGCGCGCGAGGGGGGAGTGGTCAAGGTGGCTGTGGGTGACGATGATCTGTTGGACCGGGCGGTGGCCGATGGCGGCCAGTATTGCGCGCATGTGGTCTGGGGCATCGGGGCCGGGGTCAATGACCGTCACGGCCGCCGCGCCGAGGATATAGGTATTGGTGCCGCGAAATGTCATGGGCGAGGGGTTGGGCGCCAGAATACGGATCAGGCCGGGGGCCAATTCGATGGGCTGGCCGGGTGTTGGATCAAAGGTGGTCATGGCAATGCGGCCCCGATGTGTTTTGCGGTTTCCCCGCCGATGAATGCCCTTTAGCTTTAGCGCATGATGTTCAAGTGGCTCAAACGATACATGCCGCGATCGCTTTATGGGCGGGCGTTACTGATTCTATTGTTGCCGGTGCTGACGTTGCAACTCGTGATTTCGATCAGCTTTATTCAGCGTCATTTCGAAGGGGTGACGCGGCAGATGACGTCGACGGTCTTGTTGGAGTTGGAGTACCTGACCGATGAGGTGGCCAAGGCGCGTGATGATGTGGCGCTGCAGGTGGCGGTGGCGCGGATTGGCGCGGCGCTTGAGCTTGAGGTGGTGATGCCTGCGCCGCCCGCGCCGCGCGATGATGGTCGTCTGTTTTATGATTTGTCAGGACGTGCAGTGATTGACGCGCTTGGCGAGGGGCTATCGCATTTGCGCGCGATTGAATTGATCGACAACGACCAAGTCATTGTCTGGCTTGAGGTGCCGCAAGGGGTGATGCAGGTGGGGTTTCCGCGCCAGCGTGTATCGGCGTCAAACCCGCATCAGTTGATTGTCCTGATCGTCGTTTTAGGGGCATTGCTGACGTTTATTTCATCGGTTTTTTTGCGTAACCAATTGCGCCCGATCAAACGCATGTCGGCCGCGGCTACGGCATTCGGCAAGGGGCGCACGGTGCCATTTTCGCCAACCGGAGCGATTGAGGTGCGCGCAGCAGGGATGGCCTTTATTGATATGCGCGCGCGGATTGAACGGCAGACCCAGCAGCGCACATTGATGTTGTCGGGGGTAAGCCATGATTTACGCACGCCTTTGACGCGGCTAAAGCTTGGGCTGTCGATGCTTGATGCGGAAGAGGCCGCGCCGCTTGAGGGCGACGTTGACGAGATGCAGCGCTTGATTGATGGGTTTTTGGATTTTGTCCGCGGTGATGCGGGTGATGATCTTGAGGCCGTGGATATTGTGGATTTGGTGACAGAAGTGGTCGCGGATTTTGGACGCTCAGGTCAGGCGGTGACGTTGCGCGATGTGCACGGGACCGAGGCCTTGGATGGGCCAGTGCAAGTGCGCCCGATGGCGATCCGGCGGGCGATGCAGAACCTTGTGGGGAACGGCCTGCGGTATGGCCGGGCGGTAGAGGTTCGTTTGATGATTGGTGAGCGGTCTTTGCGGATCACGGTCGAAGACGATGGGCCCGGCATTGCGCCGGAGAACCGCGACGAGGCCCTGCGGCCCTTTACCCGTTTGGATCCGTCGCGCAACCAAGATCGCGGCTCGGGCGTGGGGTTGGGCCTTGCGATTGTGGCCGATATTGCGCGCGCGCATGGGGGGATGTTGCGATTGGGCGAAAGCGCGCCGCTTGGTGGCCTTAAGGCGGATTTGGTCTTGGCGCGCTAGTTATTGCGGCGCGGGAAACGGTGTGACGGCATCGCCGGCCTGCCATTTGGGGTATTTGGTCATAATATTGTTAAACCTGTCCGAGGCCAGAAACGCGTCGAGCCAGCGGATGACATTGGGCCAAGGCTGTGCGTCGAACCATTGTTTGTCGATATTGGCGAACTGGCGCACAAAGGGCAGGGTGGCCATATCTGCGAGCGAGGGTTTTGGCCCATAGATATAGGCCTTTGGTCCGATCATCGCGTCAAGCTCAATCAAAATATCGCCTGCTTGGGCGCGGCTGCGGCTTGCATCTTGATCCGGAAAGCGGCTGGCGTATTTGGTTTTGTCGAGCGCCTGTTTGAAGGGGCCGTCAAACCGCTCGATCAAGGCGACCCCGGTATCGGGCATATCGCGCCAGCCGTCGGGGTCATGGCGGGCCAAGGCCCAATGCATGATGTCGATGCTTTCTTCGATCACCCGGTCTTGGGTCAC
>JALZWD010000315.1 GCA_023300365.1 Flavimaricola sp.
CGAGATCGCGCAAGGGGCCATAGCTTTCGGCGCGGGTAAGCGGCGGTGTAAGGTGATCGATGATAACTGCTTGGGCGCGGCGTTTGGCTTGCGTGCCCTCGCCAGGGTCGTTGACGATAAAGGGATAGAAATGCGGCATTGCGCCAAGAGTAATCTCGGGCCAGCAGCTTTGTGACAAAGCAGCGGCTTTGCCGGGTAACCATTCAAGATTGCCGTGTTTTCCCATGTGGATCACGGCATCAGAATTGGCGCGGACCCAGAGATAAAAGGCCAGGTAGTTGTGTGGGGGCGTGAGGTCTGGCGAATGGTAGCTTGTGGTTGGGTCGATGTTGTAGCCGCGTGCAGGTTGGATGCCGATCGTAATGTTGCCGAACCTGTGTAATGACAATTTAAACCCGGCGTCAGGATGGGATGTTGAGCCCTCCGGGGGGAGTGATGGCCAAAAGAAGGGATCTTGAGGCGCCCGCCCCCAGCGTTCGGTGATTTGATTGCGCGTGTCATAGGGGAGGGTAGCGAAGTGGGTCTCGTAGTCGGCAATGGGGAATATTTCACCGCCGTCTTTCTCGGCACGATCGGTGAGCCAATTGGTGGGGCCGGCCATGAGAATATCCATGAGGGCTTGGGGGCTGTTTGGCAGAGGCCCACCTGTGTCGTATCCGGCATCGCGCAACAGATTTAAAACGTGCAATGTACCTGCGGGTGTGTCGAGCCCCACGCCATTGGCAAGCCGACCGTCCTTGTTGGGATAGTTTGCCAAAATGATTGTGATGCGCTTGTCGTGGGCTGTGGATCGACGCAACTGGGTCCAATTGGCCGCGAGTTCGGTGACGAAGTTGATCCTGTCGCCTTGGGGTTGGTAGGTGGCGATCGGGCATTCGGTGGCGGTATCGAAAAAGGCCTCGCCTTTGAAAGACAACGCGCGCGTTATGATCCGTCCGTCGACCTCGGGCAAAGCGACGTTCATTGCGATATCGCGAGCGGACAGGCCTTGCGCGCTTTCCTCCCATGCCGATTGAGATGAACCCGATAGGATGATTTGAAACACAGGTGCCGCGTTCGCAGAAGGGGCGGCCAAAGGGTTGGTGGTATTGGCATCACCATTCGGGGAGCCAACTGCAAAAGCGGTGGCATTGAGAATGACTTGGGGAGGCGCTTGGGCAAAAAGGTCTTCAAGAGTTGCGCGGCTGAGGGGATCTTTTAGGCTGGCCACGAAAATAGGCAGGGGCGCGAGGCCCGCGCGCAACATTGTCTTGACCAAACGGTTGATTGGCGCGGTTCCGGCCCCCTGGACCAAGGCGCGGTAAAAGATGATCGGGATGACGGGCGCATCTTGGGCCCAGTTTTCTTGTGCAACCTTAAGGTGGGCGGTGCCTTCTCCGGGCCAATAGACCCCAGCCTTGAGCAGCGGTTTGGCCGCGGGGGGGGTGTCTGTCTGATCAAGCAAGGCTTTTGCATAGTCGAGTAAGTGCACCGCATTTTCGGCGCCACCTTCGACAAAGTAGGACCAGATTGCATCATAGTCGGTATCGCTTACGGTCGAGAAGTGTCGAAGGTCGGCGTCGGGTTTGTCGTCGCCGGGTAAGGCCACGAACGGCACGCCAGCGACACGCAAACGTGCGGCGTACTGCTCGAATCCATAGGTCCAATAGCCTGCCCCTCCTAAAATACGCGCGATAACGAGGCGTGATTGGGTGGCGCAGCTATCTAGGTGCATATCCACCGAAAGCGGGTGGTTGAGATGCATGATGTTGGCCAGACGCAGGGTGGGAGGATTTGTCATCGCCGCACGGGCTTCGGACAAGAGCGCAAGTTCGGTATCCGCGGCGGACAGGATCACCACATCGGCTGGTGTTTGGCCGAGATCAATGGGGTCTTGGCCGTCGCCTATGCTACCCGGTGTCGCGGCCAATAGATGCATTAGAGACGTTTCTCCATGAAGATGGAGCTATGGGCCTCGGTATAGTCGCCGAAGGGGCCACAGTGGACGAAGCCGTGGCGGGCATAGAGTTTGTGCGCCGCATGCAGCGTATTGCCGGTTTCGAGCCGTAAGAGAGGCAATTTTGCTGCGCGCGCGGCATCCTCAATCTGTCGCAACAGCGCGTCGGCGATCCCTTTGCCGCGCGCCTCTTTGGCAACGAACATCGATTTGACCTCTCCGTAGCCGTCTTTGTTGGAGAGTGCGCCTGTGCCGAGGATCAGGTCATTTTGGCGGGCCGTAAAGAAGGTAATATGGTCGGCGCAAAGATCGTCAATATCGAGAAAAAAGTTATCCTCAGGAGGGAACAAGCTTTCCATAAGAGCATGGCTCTGTTGGAGCAAAGCGGTCGCTTGAGGGTGGTGGGGGTCTGTTTCCTCGATAAAGATCATTTTTGGATCGCTGCTGTGATTGCGGCTTGGTCCAGCCCCGATTGACCGATGACCACTAACCGTGTTTCGCGGGTTTCTGATCCGAATGGCCGATCGAAATAACTGTCGATCCGTGGGCCGACCGCCTGAAGCGTCAGTCGCATGGGCTTGCCTGTAACGGCGGCGAAGCCCTTTAGACGGAGCACGTCATGTTCGGCAATGATCGCCACAAGCTTGGCCTTAAATGCCTCGGGGTCGTCCACTTCGGGGGCGGTTACAACAAAGCTCTCAAATTCGTCATGGCCGTGCTCATGCGAGTGATCATGATGATCGCTACCGTGATCATCGTCGTCGTGGTGGTGATGATGAACTTCGTGGCGCGCTGCCATATCCTCTTCGGCGCCAACGCCTTGACCCAACAAAACATCGACCGGAAGTGCGCCCATCGACGTTTTAAGAACCTGAACTGAGTTCCGTGCCTCTGCTTTGAGGCGGGTTTGCAATTCATCGGCCTCGGCGGCGGACAATAGATCGGCCTTGTTCACCACAATCATGTCCGCACAGGCGATCTGATCCTCGAACAATTCGCCCAAGGGCGTGTCGTGATCAAGGCCGTCATCTGCTGCGCGTTGTGCATCAAGGGCGGCGACGTCGTGGGCAAAACGACCTTCTGACACGGCTTTGCCATCGACCACAGTGACCACGCCGTCCACGGTGACCTTGGTGCTGATACCGGGCCAGTTGAAGGCGCGCACCAAAGGCTGTGGCAAGGCCAAACCGCTCGTTTCAATTACGATATGATCGGGAGCCGGGTCACGGGCCAACAAGCCTTCCATTGTTGGGATAAAGTCGTCTGCCACAGTGCAACAGATACACCCGTTTGAAAGTTCAACAATATCGTCGTCAGAGCAGTTCTCAATGCCACAGCCACGCAGAATTTCTCCGTCTACACCGAGATCGCCAAATTCGTTAATGACTAAGGCGATACGCTTGCCTTCGGCGTTTTGGAGCATATGCCGGATAAGGGTGGTTTTGCCCGCGCCTAGAAAGCCGGTTACCACAGTGGCAGGTATTTTTTGCATTATTCTTCTCCTGTTGGCGCGATAGTCTCGCCGGCGAGGGGCTGACCATTGAGCCCCCAATTGGTGTGGTCATTGGCGTTGAGAGTGACGCGGATCAGAGCGCCTTGTGGAACGTCAGATAGCAAATAATAGGGTCCGTAGGCGCGACCAACTTTTGTGCCATTTACGTAAACATGAGCGTGTCCTGCCGCTGGTGTTACCGGACCATTGATTTCTTCTGGCGCAAAGCGAAAGCCATCCGCGATGATATGAAGGTTCATGTCGGAGCCCATGTCAGGGCGCAGCCGCAAAGTAACCTCCGGGGCGGTTGTGTCATCAGGCCATTCAGTGAGGGCCGATAAATCATGGCCGTCGTGCGCGGTATCGGAATGGCCCATATGATCATGGCTGGTGGCCATATCTTGCGCGCCGCCGGCCAATAAAAAACCACCCGCGACACCAAAAACGATGCCAATTAGGAAAAGGGCAAGGGGTCTCATGACGCCTCCTGAGGTGCCGATTGCCACAAATATGCGGTAAGGGCGCCGAGTGTCATCCAAGCCACGAGACCTGTGCCCAAGGCGCGGGCTGCGAATTCGGCGCCGAGCTCTGGTGGGGCGGGGCCTGTAAATGTGCTCGGCACGGGCGCGCCAATGATATGAGGAGCCGCGAGCAAGATCACGGCGGCGCCCCACATCGTCCAATTTTTCCCAAAGGCAATGAGCCAAAGGGCGATGCCAGTGGCGGCCACGGTGGCAAACCACCAAATCTGTCGATCGGTGACGTCAGCGGCGGCCATGCCCGGCAATTCGGGGGGCAATCCAAACGCAGGAGCCATTTGCACTGCTCCAAATCCGGCCACGCCCCAGACCAGACCCGCCTTAACCGACAAATCATGCCCACGCTCTTGAGCGGCGATCATCGTTGTGATCAAGAAGAGAGCATAGCCGACATAAATCAAAGCGCTGAAGGCGATGCTTAGGCCGTTGCGGACAAGGTCAAAATCGCCGGCGATATCCGGTTGTGCCAAAGTTACGGACGATCCGAAATGCACAAGGTCGCCGCCTTCAAAAAGCTCGGCGTGCAACAAGACAGGTTGCACGAACGCAAATTGAAGCACGGCTGCTAACAGCCCTGCTCCAAAACCAGCGATCAAGGCGCTGGTTACGATTTTTTGGAACATGTTAGTGGCAGGGAAAGCCAGTTGCATGGCGCACGTCATGTGCAGCATCATGCAAGGTTGTCGCCTGAACATGGCCAGCAACGGTTATGAGGCCGACGCCCATGATTGCCACGGCAAGCAGTGTCATCAGGCTGGTTTTTTCTTGGACGCGGGTTTGCGCAATCGTATTCATTTTATCGTCTCCCGTAACCGTCACACCCGACGGCGGATTTCATTTGTGCATGGCAGGTCTCCTGGCTTGCGGATCGTGGCACATCTCCTGCCTTCCCGGTTTCCCAGTGGCGTTCGCAGAGTGTGCTCACCGCATACAGTCGCGGGGGCGGCTGTGGCATTTGGCCTCCGTTATTGGATAGGCCTGCACCACATTCCCTTTTGATCCCCTGACGCTTTGCGCCGTGATGGGGAACCATGCCCCACCTTTGTGATCGTGCCAGCGTTGAGCGTCAAGGGGCGTTTGCGACCAGCGAAAGATCTCAGCGACGGAATTTTTGGGGGCCCACGCATTGAATGCAGAACTTATGAATAGGGGTCATATCCTGTCTGTGACGCAATATCTTGTGGATAACTAGCCAATTAACCGCTCTGACTAGTGGTCAGCGTTGACTCGTTGCTTTGGGTTTGGGCACCCTGCGCCAACGCGCGACAGATTCGGGAGAGGCCCCTTTGCGGTTTACCAAGCTTCGGCTCAACGGCTTCAAAAGTTTTGTTGACCCCACCGATTTGATCATCGCCGATGGTCTTACCGGCGTTGTGGGCCCGAATGGCTGTGGTAAATCCAATCTGCTGGAGGCGTTGCGGTGGGTCATGGGAGAAAACCGCCCCACGGCAATGCGTGGCGGTGGCATGGAGGATGTGATTTTCGCCGGGGCCAGCACACGTCCGGCCCGAAACTTTGCCGAAGTGTCCCTGATTATTGATAACGGTGAGCGGCTGGCACCTGCGGCATTTAACGATAACGACCAACTGGAAATCATCCGACGGATTACGCGGGATGCGGGGTCAGCCTATAAGGTTGGCGCCAAAGACGTTCGGGCCCGCGATGTGCAGATGTTGTTTGCGGATGCCTCAACGGGTGCGCATTCGCCAGCATTGGTGCGCCAAGGGCAAATTTCGGAACTTATTAATGCCAAGCCGACCAACAGACGGCGGATTTTGGAGGAA
>JALZWD010000316.1 GCA_023300365.1 Flavimaricola sp.
GATGCAGCGATGGGCGGCGGTGATAGTGGCTCCGCGCAGGAAGATGTGAACGGGATGTCCTTCATGGGACAAGCGTTGGTCGGTGTGTCCGGCAAAGACCTGCCCGCGCTTGTGGATCAGTTTAAGGAACGCGCGGGATCGGGTGTTGTATTGTTGATTGCGGACGCAGGTGGCAAGGCGGCGGTGGCTTGTGGTGTGACCGATGATCTAACGGACCGTGCCAGTGCAGTTGAATTACTGCGCGTCGCTGTGGCCGCGTTGGGTGGTAAAGGCGGCGGCGGGCGTGCTGACATGGCGCAAGGTGGCGCCGCAAGTGCGGACAACGCCGAGGCCGCGATCGCGGCGGTAAAATCAGCTTTGGAGGATATTTAGATGCCAGCCCTTTGGATTGCTCATGTGACCGTGACTGATGACGCGGCTTATGCCAGATACGCGGCGCTAGCGGGGCCTGCGATTGAAAAACATGGTGGCTATTTTATTGCCCGTGCGGGACGTTATGTGCAGCTTGAGGGTGCGGACCGCCCTCGAAATGTGGTGGCGAAGTTCCCAACCCTAGAGGCGGCGGAGACCTGTTACCACAGCCCCGAATATCAAGAAGCGCTTGGCCACGCACGCGGTGCGGCTGAGCGGGAATTGTTGGTTGTTGAGACCACGGAGTAAAGGCGCCAAGACTTCTGAGTTTTGACACCCTTACTCGAATTTTGAAAAGTCTGTTTAACCTGCGGCCTTGGCCGCACGCTTGCGCTCGTGTGGATCGAGGTGACGCTTGCGCAGACGGATTGCATTTGGCGTGACTTCGACAAGCTCGTCATCGTCGATATAGGCAATCGCCTGTTCGAGAGACATGATGACAGGCGGTGTCAAACGCACAGCTTCGTCGGTGCCCGAGGCGCGAACATTGGTTAGCTTTTTGCCCTTGAGCGGGTTTACCTCAAGGTCATTGTCGCGGCTGTGCTCACCAATAATCATGCCCGTGTAGACGGCCTCTTGGGGCACGACGAACATTTTGCCGCGCTCTTCAAGGTTCCATAAGGCAAAGGCCACCGCGGTGCCGTTTTCCATCGAGATAAGAACACCTTGGCGGCGGCCTTCAATCTTGCCTTTGTGCGGTGTCATGCCGTGATAGATACGGTTAAGCACGCCAGAGCCGCGTGTGTCAGTCAAGAATTCGCCGTGATAGCCGATAAGACCGCGTGACGGTACATGGGCGATGATGCGGGTTTTTCCGGCACCTGCGGGCTTCATCTCGGCCAAGTCGCCTTTGCGTGGACCAGTCAGTTTTTCGATCACCGAACCCGTGTATTCGTCATCCACGTCGATGGTCACCTCTTCGACAGGCTCCATCTTTACACCGTCGACATCTTGGAAAATGACCTGAGGGCGCGAGATCGATAGCTCAAAGCCTTCGCGGCGCATGTTTTCGATCAGCACGCCCATCTGCAATTCGCCACGGCCTGAAACTTCGAACGCGTCCCCACCGGGAGTGTCGTTGATCTTAATGGCGACGTTGGTTTCGGCCTCTTTCATCAGGCGGTTACGTATCACGCGAGATTGCACGTGCTTGCCGTCACGGCCCGCAAGCGGCGAGTCGTTGATGCCGAACGTTACTGTGATGGTGGGCGGATCAATTGGCTGTGCGGGGATCGGCTCGTCGACACTTAGGTCGCAAATGGTGTCGGCCACGGTGGCCTTGGTCATGCCCGCGAGGCTAACAATGTCACCTGCAACGGCCTCGTCGATCGCGGTTTGCTCTAGGCCTCGAAAGGCCATGATCTTGGACACACGGAATTGCTCGATTTTGTCGCCGTCGCGGCTAAGGGCTTGTACGGTTTCACCCGCTTTGAGTGTGCCGCTTTCTACGCGGCCAGTGAGGAGGCGACCAATAAAGGCGTCGGCACCAAGAGTGGTGGCCAACATGCGGAACGGCTCGGCGGCAGCCGATTGCTGTTTTGGTGCTTTTACGTGGTCGATCACGAGGTCAAACAAAGCGTCAAGGTTTTCGCGCTTGCCATCAAGTTCGGCATCACACCAACCCGACCGTCCCGAGGCGTAAAGATGCGGGAAGTCAAGCTGCTCTTCATCGGCTTCGAGGGCTGCGAAAAGATCAAAGCAATCATCGAGTGCGCGATCTGGATCGGCGTCGGATTTGTCGACTTTATTGAGCACCACAATCGGCTTGAGGCCAAGAGCGAGAGCTTTGGAGGTCACAAATTTGGTTTGTGGCATCGGGCCTTCTGCGGCGTCAACCAACAGAACAACACCGTCCACCATCGACAAAATACGCTCAACCTCACCACCGAAATCGGCGTGGCCAGGGGTGTCGACGATGTTGATGCGGATACCTTTCCACTCAACACTGGTCGCTTTGGCGAGGATCGTAATGCCGCGCTCACGTTCGATATCATTGCTGTCCATGGCACGTTCTGTCGTGGCTTGGTTGTCACGGAATGTGCCGGATTGTTTAAGAAGCTCGTCCACCAATGTGGTCTTGCCGTGGTCAACGTGCGCGATGATCGCGATATTGCGAATGTCCATAATCTACTGCCCTTTGAGGAGTTGGGCGCGGCTTAACCCGGCGCGTTTGAAAAGACCAGAACAAAGGCGCTTAAAGCAAAATAACCTAAAGGAGTGCCTCGCGGTTGGCCTAGTGTGGCGCACTGCTGGAGAACAGGTGGATACACAGAATACCGGCGATTATCAGCCCGATCCCGACAAGAGCGGGTAGGTCCAGTTTTTGGCCGAATACCAAATATCCAATCGCCGCAATCGATACGATACCAAGGCCTGACCATAGCGCATAGACAAGACCTACTGGCATCACCTGCATGATCTTGGAGAGCATGTAGAATGAAATCCCATAGGAGGCGATCACGATTGCTGAAGGCCATACTCTTGTGAACTGTTGGCTGGCATTCAGGGCGGAGGTGCCGATGGTTTCAAAAACAACGGCCATGATAAGCAAAGCATAAGGCATTGGGAAACCTAGTCCGGCGCAAATAGATTTTCCACCGTATTTTTCGCGGACAGCTTTGGGCCCTTTGGGCCACAAAGTGTGGCCCAAAGGTGTATTTTTTTTAACGGCTTACGCCAAAAACTACATTGCGTTGTTCAGGTTGGTGTCGACGGCCTCAAGGAAGCCTTCGGTTGTGAGCCATTTCTGATCGGGGCCGACAAGCAGGGCCAAGTCTTTTGTCATTTGGCCGCCTTCGACGGTATCAACCACGACTTTTTCCAATGTATCGGCAAACGCCATCAGCTGTGCATTGTCATCAAGCTTGGCGCGGTGCTTGAGACCACCTGTCCAAGCATAGATCGAAGCGATGGAGTTGGTCGATGTCGCCTCGCCTTTTTGGTGTTGACGGTAGTGACGGGTTACGGTGCCGTGCGCGGCTTCGGCTTCGACGATTTTGCCGTCAGGTGTCATCAATTGCGATGTCATAAGGCCAAGCGAGCCAAAGCCCTGTGCCACTGTGTCGGATTGCACGTCACCGTCATAGTTTTTACAGGCCCACACGAAACCGCCAGACCACTTCATTGCCGCGGCGACCATGTCGTCGATCAAGCGGTGCTCGTAAGTAATGCCGGCAGCTTTGAATTTATCTGCAAACTCGGTTTCGTATACTTCTTGGAAAATATCCTTAAAGCGGCCGTCATAGACCTTGAGAATGGTGTTCTTGGTCGACAGGTAAACAGGCCAACCAAGGTTGAGACCATAGTTCAACGAGGCACGCGCAAAGTCATAGATGCTGGCGTCGAGGTTATACATGCCCATGTAGATGCCAGATGTCGGGGCTTGGAACACTTCGTGCTCAATTACTTCGCCGTCTTCACCGACAAATTTCATCGACAACGTACCCTTGCCCGGAAATTTCATATCCGTAGCGCGGTATTGGTCGCCAAAAGCGTGGCGGCCGATGACGATGGGTTGGGTCCAACCGGGCACAAGCCGCGGTACGTTTGAGCAGATGATCGGCGCACGGAAAACCACACCGCCAAGGATGTTGCGGATTGTGCCATTCGGCGAGCGCCACATTTTTTTGAGACCAAACTCTTCGACGCGCTGTTCGTCGGGTGTGATTGTTGCGCATTTCACGCCAACGCCGACCTCTTTGATTTTTTCGGCGGCATCAATGGTGATCTGGTCGTTTGTCTCGTCGCGAACTTCCATACCGAGATCATAGTAAAGCAGGTCAACG
>JALZWD010000317.1 GCA_023300365.1 Flavimaricola sp.
GGCGAATGCGGCGGCTACATGACCCTTGGAAACACCCTCACAGACGCAGACGGCCAGACACACCAAATGGCAGGCCTGCTCCCCCTCGACACATCCTTCGCAACCCGAAAACGCCACCTAGGCTACCGCACCCTCGCCGCCACCAAGGGCCCGTTCAAAGGCACATGGCGTGGCCACGAATTCCACTACGCCACCACAACCCGCGCCACAGGCACACCGCTCTTCACGGCCACAGACGCGACAGGCACCCCCCTCGCCCCGATGGGCCTCACCCAAGGCAACGCAAGCGGCTCCTTCGCCCACATCATCGACCAAACCTGACGTTCAAGGCAATATCACCCCGCGCGCCCGCGCGTGCTCGATCTTACGCTGGGTCTCGACCTCGTTAACCCTAAGCATACTCGCCGCACCCCAATCGAAAACGCGCGCCCGTCCAGTGGCTGCCCCCACCTCACCCAAGCGGCATCCGCGCCTCAACCATCCCCGAATACCAACTCGCCCCCGCCGGGATCGCCTCATCATCAAAGTTATACTCCGGATGATGGCACATCGCCGTATCCCCGTTGCCCACAAAAATATACGCCCCCGGACGGGCCTCAAGCATATAGGAAAAATCCTCCGCCGGCATGATCGGGTCGACGTTCTCATCCACATCCCCCGCAACCATCCGCGCCACCTGTGCGGCATACACCGTCTCATCGGGCGAATTCACCGTCACCGGATACCCCTCCTCCCACGTCACCTCCGCCTGCGCGCCATATGCGGCCGCAACCCCTGCCGCCACCTCCCGGATCCGCGCCTCGGCCACACTGCGGTATTCGCCATCAAGCGTCCGCACCGTCCCCTTCATCTTCACGGAATGCGCAATCACATTGCTCGCCACACTATCAGTCTCAAACGTCCCCACGGTCAAAACCACCCGCTTGATCGGGTCCACAGACCGCGCCACCACGCTTTGCAAGGTCACCAAAATCTGCGCCGCCACCAAGGTCGTATCCACCGCACGGTGCGGCATCGCCGCATGCCCGCCCTTGCCCGTCACCACAATCTCAAACTCATCGGCACTGGCCAGCAACGCGCCGGGCCGAATGGCAAACTGCCCCACAGGCAGCCCCGGCATATTATGCATCCCGTAAATCTCTTGAATGCCCCAACGCTCCATCAACCCGTCATCCACCATCGCCTTGCCACCCGCACCACCCTCTTCGGCGGGCTGAAACACAACAATGGCCGTGCCATCAAAACGGCGCGTCTCACACAAATATTTCGCAGCCCCCAGCAACATCGCCGTATGCCCATCATGCCCACAAGCATGCATCATCCCCGGGGTCTCGCTGGCATACGCCACCCCCGTCGCCTCATGGATCGGCAACGCATCCATATCCGCACGCAGCCCAATAACCTTGCCACTGGCCTGACTTTTCCCGCGGATCACCCCCACAACACCCGTGCGCCCCACGCCCTCAACCACATCGTCACAGCCAAAACCGCGCAACAGCTCCGCCACACGCGCCGCCGTGCGGTGCACCTCATACATCAACTCGGGATGCGCATGAAAATCACGGCGCCACCCGGTAATCTCGGCATGCAACTCGGCGTAACGGTTCTTAACAGGCATCAACAGCACTCCTTGGCAAATCTGGCCCTCAAACCCTGCCGCCGCACTTGGCAAAACACAAGGCACCGCGCAGCTGTCTCATCTTGCCAAAAATACTCCCTTTTGGCGCGACCTCCCCCAAAGGCGCCCAACCCATCTCACTGGCCCATCTCACTGGCCCCTTCAAACTGGCCCCATCTCACACATCCCATCTCACACATCCCATCCCAACCCCCATTGCCCCTCCCAGCCAACAGGTCTACCGATAGTCCCATGAGCATCACAGACACACACCACCAACCAAACGACGCCGTCGCACGGCGCAACGTCGCCGTCCTTGTGGCGGCCCAAGCGATCCTTGGCGCACAAATGCCGATGATCTTCGTCGTCGGCGGCCTCGCAGGCGGCATGCTCTCATCCAACCCGTGCCTCGCGACCCTGCCAATCTCGCTCATCGTCTTTGGCTCCATGACCACCGCACCTTGGATTTCGCCCCTGATGCAAAAACGTGGCCGCCAATTTGGCTTTTTCATCGGTGCCATCGGCGGCGCAATCGGCGCGGCCATCTCCGCCTACGGCCTCTATATCGGCAGCTTCGCGGTGCTTCTGATCGGCTCATATTTCACCGGCATCTATATGTCCGCCCAAGGCTTCTACCGCTTCGCTGCCATAGACATGGCCTCGGAAAAATTCCGCCCCAAGGCGATCTCTTACGTCATGGCCGGCGGTCTCCTGTCCGCGATCTTTGGCCCACAGCTTAACAAAATCGTCTCCGACGGCTCCGCGCTGCCAGTCATCGGCGGCGCCATGCCGCCCGTGCCCTTCATCGGCACATATATCACCGTCATCGCTCTCAATCTGGTTGGCATGGCGCTGTTTTTGTTCCTGAAATTGCCCAAAGGCACGCGCAACACCGCCCCCGACCCAACCGCACCATCCCCCCGCAGCCGCGCCGAATTATTGCGCGATCCGGTCATCCTCGTGGCGATCACCTGCGCCATGGTCGCCTACGCGCTGATGAACTTGGTGATGACATCCACGCCACTGGCGGTCATGGGCTGCGGCTTTACCGAAGGCGACGCCAACGACATCGTCTCGGCACATGTGCTGGCCATGTTCGCCCCGTCGTTCTTCACAGGCCACCTCATCGCACGCTTTGGCACCACACGCATCATCGCCGCAGGTCTGGTGATCCTGATGGGCGCAGGCGTCGTGGCCCTGTCTGGCGTCACCCTCACCAATTTCTTCGGCGCGCTGATCTTGCTGGGCTTGGGTTGGAACTTCGGCTTTATCGGCGCCACAACCATGCTCGCCTCGGCCCACGCCCCCCACGAACGCGGCTCGGTCCAAGGCCTCAATGACATGATCGTCTTCGGCTTCGTCACCGTGGCAAGCCTCGCGTCAGGCGGCCTGATGAACTGCTCGGGCGGCACCCCCGTCGAAGGCTGGAACGCGGTCAACTACGCCATGGTCCCCTTCCTCGCCCTCGCAGGCGGCGCATTGATCTGGCTCACCCTCAAAAACCGCAGCGGCACAACCCCGGCCTAAACCAAACGCCACCGCCCCCCGGATTTCTTTTGGCCAATACCTCGGCCTTATGTATCAAACGCACCAACAATATAGCGGACAT
>JALZWD010000318.1 GCA_023300365.1 Flavimaricola sp.
TCGGCGGCGATCACGGTGATTGTGGCAAGCTGGTTGGGCCTCCCGGTCAGCTCGACGCATATCGCCGTTGGTGGCGTGTTTGGCGTTGGGTTCTTTCGGGAATGGGATGCCGCGCGCCGTATGCGCAAGGCAAGCGTTGCGGTGCCTGATCTGCCCCAGCAGGCCCCTCAAGAGCGCCAGCGACGCAAATTGGTGCGCCGTAACCACTTTATGACGATCATTGCGGCTTGGGTAATCACGGTGCCTGCGGCGGCGTTCATCTCGGCGATGATCTTCTTTGTGATCCGTGCGATTGCGACCTGAACTCTATTGAATTGATCCACTATTGATATATCTTTGCGTCGGCCCTAACATGAGGGGCCGGCGTTTTTGTCGGTGGACGTTCTCAGGGCGGGGCGAAATTCCCCACCGGCGGTCATAGCCCGCGAGCGCCTTGGGCCGATGTCCAAGGGTCAAGCAGATCTGGTGTAACTCCAGAGCCGACGGTCATAGTCCGGATGAGAGAGAGCGGGAATGCGCGGTGCTTTTGGGCGCCGTGTTTGTCCTGTCTTTGCCTTGGGGATCATGCGCAAAGAAAGGATGTTTGCATGACCCTTATGATTGAAACGCGCGCGCCCTTTGGGGCGGTGCTTATGGTGGGGGCCGGGGTGGCCTTTGCGGTGGTGAATGTGGCTGTTCAAGGGGCCACGATGCTGTTTGGCGCATCACCAATTGCGGTGGTGTTCTGGCAATATTTGATTGCGTTATTGGTGTGCTTGCCAATGCTTGACCTGCGCCAAGCATGGCGTGCGGGGAACGTGCGTTGGCATTTACTGCGGGCAGGCCTGGCCGTGGTGGGCGTTCAGTTTTGGGTCTATGGCCTCAGCTTTGTGCCGATTTGGCAGGCGATCTCGCTTATTCTGTTATCGCCGTTTTTCGTGACCCTCGGCGCAGGCCTAGTCTTGGGCGAACGTGTGACGTGGCATCGCTGGGCGGCAGTTGTCACCGGGATTATGGGGGGATGCATTGTTTTGGCCCCTTGGTCAGAGGCCTTCTCAACGGCGGCGCTGTATCCGGTTTTGGCGGCATTGTTCTGGGCGGGGTCGTCGTTGGTGACCAAACATCTTGCAAAGGACGAGGATGCGGCCGTGCTGACCGTGTGGTTGCTGGCACTTTTGGTTCCGGTCAATTTTGGCCTTGCTTGGGGTGGCGGTTTTGCTGTGCCTGCATGGCATTTGATCCTTTTGGCCGGTGTGGCAACCGCGGCGGCGCAATTTGCCTTGGCGGCGGCTTACCGGCGCGCTGATGCGGCCTATCTGCAGCCGTTTGACCACCTCAAGCTGCCGATGAACCTCTTGTTCGGTTTCGTGGCGTTTGGGTTTGCGCCCGAAGGCTGGATTTGGGGGGGTGTTGCTCTGATCCTCGCCGCAGGTATGGGCCTGATGTGGTCAGAGCGATAAGGCCATCGTGTAAGGTGCGGGATGCCGCACCTTACTTTGTTGCCTTAGGTGCCGTAGACGACGCGGCCAATTGCTTCGTCCACTCCGCTGATGATGTGGTCGATGTCGTCTTTGGTGGCGATCAAGGCCGGGGCGAACAGCAGGGTGTTGTTGAACCCCGGAAGCGAGCGGTTGGTGCCGCCGATAATCACGCCTTGGGCCATACAGTCACCAACGATGCCATAAGTGATCGCCTCGTCTACCGGCTCTTTTGTCTCGCGGTCTTTGACCAATTCGATGCCTTGGAACAGGCCCATGCCGCGGGTGTCGCCGATGCAATCATATTTATCCATCAGCTCGGCTGTTTTCGAGGCCAGATAGTCGCCCATACGCACCGAATTGCCCGTCAGGTCTTCGTCTTCGATGATTTTCATATTCTCAAGTGCCGCTGTTGGGCCCGCGGTACAGCCACCAAATGTCGAGATATCGCGGAAGTACGACATGCGGTCTGTGTCATCCTTGAACTGGTCGAACACCGCGTTGGTGGTCACACAGCAAGAGATCGCGGCATAGCCCGAGGCCACGCCTTTGGCCATTGTCACGATATCAGGCTGGACCCCGAATTGTTGATAGCCAAACCATGTGCCGGTGCGGCCAAGACCGCAAACCACTTCGTCAATGTGCAACAGGATTTCGTATTTCTTGCAAATCTCCTGCACCTTTTCCCAATAGCCTTTGGGGGGCACGATAATGCCGCCGCCTGCGGTGATCGGCTCAAGGCACAAGGCGCCCACGGTTTCGGGGCCTTCGCGCAGGATCACCTCTTCGATGGCCTCGGCGGCTTTGATGCCATATTCTTCGCCTGCCATGCCGTCTTGGGCGCGGTACTCAAGGCAATGGGGCACTTTGACAAAGCCCGGGGTAAAGGGGCCGTATTGCGCATTGCGTTCTTCTTGGCCGCCAGCCGAGAGGCACGCGATTGTTGTGCCGTGGTAATCGCGGTCGCGGTAAAGAATCTTCGACTTCTTGCCGCCATGGTACTTGTGGCTGATCTGGCGGACCATCTTAAAGGCTTTCTCGTTCGCCTCGGAGCCAGAGTTGGCATAATATACGCGGTCAAGGCCGGGCATTTTCTCGAGCAAGCGTTTGGAAAAGTTGGCGCCGGGAATTGAGCCTGCGGTGCCCGCGAAATAGCACATTTTAACCAGTTGGTCGCGCACGGCGTCGGCGATCTGCTCGCGGCCATAGCCGACGTTTACGGTCCAGACGGCGCCCGAAACACTGTCGATGTGCTCTTTGCCTGTAATGTCCCAAACCTTCATGCCTTTGCCTTCGACGATGATACGAGGATCAACGGTTTCAAAGGGCTTGTGCTGCATCAAATGATGCCAAACATGGGCGCGGTCGGCTTCGATTACGTTGCGGGGATCGTTTTGCATCAAGTCCATGGCGGCGCTCCTAAATTTCTCGCGTTGACGAATTACAGCAGGGGTGGGCGCCGAATCTCTTCTTGCCCACATGTCTTTGGACATAGTCTTCGATGCTTGATGGCTCTGCCAATAGGGCCAGATCAACATGCCCATACGTCCAAAATGTCTCATTTTTGGGCGTTTTTTGCGACCAGATTTCCCCTAAGACGCTGATAAATATTGTTTTTAATTTTTGTGCCATTGGGTTATTGCGGCCCCGATGGTTTTCTATCTTATGGGTGCAAACCACTTGGCGGAGCTTGGGCATGTCAGAGAAAATTGCATTGGTGGGCATCGGGAAAATCGCTGTCGACCAACATATTCCGGCAATCACCGCCAGCAATGAGTGGACCTTGGCTGCAACGGTCAGCCGCTCTGCGACTGTGGAGGGGGTTGAGGGCTTCGCTGATATCAATGCGATGCTTGCCGCGCGGCCCGATATCAATGTGGTGTCGCTTTGTCTGCCGCCGCAACCGCGATTTGCCTATGCCGAGGCCTGTTTGCAGGCCGGGCGGCATGTCATGCTTGAAAAGCCGCCCGGCCAGACCATCGCCGAAGTCCAAGCGCTTGAGGCTTTGGCAACGTCGAAGGGCGTCACGCTCTATGCAACATGGCACAGCCGGGCCGCGAAGGGTGTGGCGGCCGCCAAAGCCTGGCTGTCGGACAAAGCCGTGCAGCGCGCCCACATCACATGGCGCGAGGACGTGCGCAAATGGCATCCCGATCAGGATTGGGTGTTTGAACCCGGTGGCATGGGGGTGTTTGATCCGGGCATCAATGCCCTGTCGATCCTGACGGAAATCTTGCCCCAACCGGTTCATTTGGTGGGGGCTGAGCTATCCTTTCCGGCCAATCGCGATACGCCTATCGCCGCCGACCTGCGATTTTCGGGCGGTGTGACCGCGGAATTTGATTGGCGACAACAGGGGCCGCAAAGTTGGAACATTGATGTTGCGACTGTTGCGGGAACGGTACAATTGCGCGATGGCGGCAACCGAATGATGATTGATGGCAATCCGGTAGCGGGCGGTGATTTGGATGAATATCCAACGCTTTATGCCCAGATGGCCAGATGTTTGCGCGCCGGTGTCTCGGATGTCGATTTGTCGCCGATGGTGCATGTGGCCGATGCCTTTTCTTTGGGCAAACGGCAAGAAGTTGAGCCATTTCACTTCTGATTTCGGCCGATATAAAATTTACCAATTGATAAAATTTCAGCTTGTGTCACTCTTGGATCAGCCAAGCCCTTGACGGAGCAAGATGATGTCGAACGCAATGACCCCGGGAATAGCATCAGGCCGCCTTAGTGCCGATGATCTTGACGCAAATTTTGCCGATCTGCACGCGCCCTATGCCGATCACGAGGCCGCGGTTGCCGCAGATAGATGCTATTTCTGCTATGACGCGCCTTGCATCACCGCCTGTCCCACTGGCATCGATATTCCGTTGTTTATTCGCCAAATCCAAACCGGCATGACCGAAGGCGCCGCGCGAACCATCCTCGAGCAAAACATTTTGGGCGGTATGTGCGCCCGCGTGTGCCCCACAGAGACCCTTTGCGAGGAGGCCTGTGTGCGCGAAGCAGCAGAGGGCAAACCCGTTGAGATTGGACGGCTTCAGCGCCACGCAACCGATAGTCTTATGGGCCGCCAAGGGCATCCATTTGAACGCGCGGACCCAACCGGCAAGAGGGTCGCGGTGGTCGGCGCGGGGCCTGCGGGCCTTGCCTGTGCGCACCGCTTGGCAATGAAAGGGCACGGCGTGACGCTCTACGAGGCGCGGGCCAAGCTTGGTGGCCTGAATGAATTTGGCATTGCGGCCTATAAGGCCGTCGATGATTTTGCCGCCCAAGAGGCCGAATGGGTGCTTGGCATTGGTGGTATCGATACCGCCAGCGGCACCCTTGGCGATGACCTAATGCTTGATACCTTGCGCGATGAATTTGACGCGGTGTTCCTTGCTGTGGGCCTTGGGGGGGTGAATGCATTGCGCGCCGAGGGCGAGGACAAAGACGGCGTGAAGGACGCGGTGTCGTTCATTGCCGATCTGCGACAGGCCGATGATTTGGCCAAGCTGCCTGTTGGCCGCAATGTCGTTGTGATTGGCGGCGGAATGACGGCAGTGGATGCGGCGGTTCAGTCCAAATTGCTTGGGGCGCAGAGCGTCACATTGGCGTATCGGCGTGGGCGTGACGAGATGCCCGCAAGTGGGTTTGAACAAGACCTCGC
>JALZWD010000319.1 GCA_023300365.1 Flavimaricola sp.
CTTTCAAACCGCAAGAAACCTATCCCCGAGCATCGGCATCTTAACCTATCTTAACCGGAGTAGTTGTTTGTTTTTGTTCACGAGGATCATGGTTTATGACCTATCTAAAATCTGCCGCCGCAATGGCGCTTGTGCTTGCTTTCCCGATGTCGGCAAACGCCGCATTGCTCACCAATGGGTCGTTTGAAACGATCCCCAGCCCGCTCACTCAAAACCATTTGGGGTCCACCGCATCTTGGGATTACTTCCCCGGTGGCATTCCTGGATGGTCCACCGAACCCGGCCAAGCGCTCGAAATCCAATCGAACGCCACATTGGATTATATCGACGCACAGTCGGGCAATCACTACGCCGAGCTCGACAGTAACGGCAACAGCAGCTTTTATCAGGACGTCACGCTGACGACAGGCCGCTATCTTTTGTCGTTTTGGTTCTCAATCCGCGACACCGCGCCCATCAATCCCGGTGCTGCCGGCCAAGACACCAATGATATCTCTTACGGTGTCGATGGTCTCTTCTCCACCAGTGTTGCCGCCGACCCGTCATCGGGCTTTACCATCGGTGAATGGACACAGATGACAGCCGAATTTTCCGTCGCATCAACCGACACCTTCCGCATCCGTCTTTCGGCCGAAGGCACCAGCGACACTTTCGGCGGCTTCGTCGACAATATCGAACTTTCGCCCGTACCCGTCCCCGCCGCTGGCCTGATGCTGCTCTCTGCCCTTGGCGCCGGTGCGATGATGCGTCGCAAAAAAGCCTAGGCGATACGTCCTTAACAATGCGCTAAAAAATTGAGAAAATGGCCGGGCCGCGTGCTCGGCCTTTTGCTGTCTTGGCCCCCCACAGCGTGACCAAAATGCAAAGTTGTCGGCGCAGCAACGGCGTGCGGCAAAACCCTTACCCAAACCTTAAAATCTGAGTTCTGCTGCAAAAACAACACTCTACCCCCCTGTCCAAGCTTGGACACTCTCGGCAACGTTGATTTTCGCATCCCGCCCCCCTAAACCATCCCAAGAAAAATAGGGGCGAGATCTGATATGAAATCCTACGAATACAACGTCATTCCGGCTCCAAAACGCGGCCTCAAAGGCAAGGGTATCAAAGGAACCGAAGCACAATTTGCCAACGCATTGGCGGTCTTGATGAACGAAGCCGCCGCCGAAGGATGGGAATATCAGCGCGCCGAAACCCTTCCCGCCGAAGAACGCCAAGGCCTGCGCGGCCGCACCACTGTTTTTCAAAACATGCTGGTCTTCCGCCGCCCCCTCGCCGCCCCCGAACCCGTCGAAACAGCCGCCCCCACCGTCGCCGCAGCAGTCGCAGCAGCCCCAATCGCAGCGGCCCCAATCGCAGCGGCCGTGGTCGCGCCCGTCATTTCCGCCGTCAAACCGGCGGCCCCGGAAAAGTTGATTCTACGCGACGACAACGACGTCACCCCAGAAGAGCCCGACGAAATGTACGAAGAATTCGACGACGAGGACGCCAGCGAAACGCCCGCTAGCTAACATCCAACGTCAACGCATGGAGGCGCCCGATCACATCCGCCCCCAAAGCCGCATGAATGGCCCGGTGCCGCGCAATCCGCGACATCTCCGCAAACACCGGTGCCGCGATCACAACCCGCCAGTGGCTCTCTCCGGAACCATCGTCCCCGGCATGCCCCGCATGAAGATGACTTTCATTGATCACCTCGAGCCGCTCGGGCGCAAACTTTTTTTCAAGTGCGGATAAAATCTCAGATTCAAGTCCCATTATTTTTAATTTCGCCCTTCTAACTGACAGCCCATAGACTAAACTCTTGTCTCCGAGTCGGAAAGGTAATGATCATGGCCAAGAGCGATCCCTTTGGGTTTGATATGTCGGTATCAACGTCCAAGAAGAAAAATCCGCGCGGCCGCCGTGGGATGTCAGGGGCGTTTGAGACCTCCACGCGCGAATGCGACCATGCGGGCTGTGAAGAGCGCGGGAAATATCGCGCGCCAAAAAGTCCGGACATTTTGGATGATTATTTCTGGTTCTGCAAAGATCACGTACGCGCCTATAATCTAAAGTGGAACTTTTTTGACGGCGCGACCGAACAAGAGATGGATGACCAAACCGACAAAGATCGCACTTGGGAACGCCCAACCAAACCTTTTGGCAAACGTAGTGAAGAACAACGCGCCTGGGCCCGTCTTGGCGTGGATGATCCGCATCAGGTGCTTGGCGAAAATGCGACGCGAAACCCTGGAAAATCAATTACAGGGACACGTAAACTCCCCCCAACAGAACGTCGCGCAGTTGAAATTCTTGAGGCCAAAGATCATTGGACCAAGCCGGAAATTCGTAAAGCCTACAAGGCTTTGATCAAAGTATTGCACCCTGACATGAACGGTGGAGATCGGTCGCAAGAAGACCAGTTGGCAGAGGTCGTTTGGGCCTGGGAGCAAATCAAACAAAGCCGAAGTTTCAAGGACTAAGCCCTAGCGGATTTGAAAATCTCGGAACAAACCTTTGAGCATTTTTGGCCAAGCAACGCGCTCGGGCGCTCCGAAAATACTATCACGTTCTTCGCGCCATTTGCGCACCAGAAAGTGCACTCCGGTCAACGAAATGAACCATAGAACGGCTGTGATTGGGGCGACCCAAAAGATGATCGCCAAAGTCATCGGCCCGAACATTGTGCCATAGATCGGCAA
Organism: Flavimaricola sp.; assembly: GCA_023300365.1. Classification (GTDB taxonomy): domain Bacteria; phylum Pseudomonadota; class Alphaproteobacteria; order Rhodobacterales; family Rhodobacteraceae; genus JALZWD01. The sequence continues at coordinate 2,682 of JALZWD010000319.1, forward strand.
GGCCAAAGTGCCCGCGATGATTGGCCCGATTATGGTAATCAAACCCATCCCGATCGCGGCCTCCATCACGCCTTTCATGCCAAATCTCTCTCGGCAAATACGCAAAGCCAGGCAAACCCCAAGGGCACCAGATACCAAAATCCAGTATTCATAAAGGGTCATTCCGCGCGAAAAGAATGCCGATGGATCAAGACGAAGAACGACAATCAAACCAAAAGCAACGCCAAACATTCCAACCGCGAGATAGGCCCAAAGCAAAGCACGCTCACCAGAAGTAAGCTGCCGGTGGCGGGGCAAAAATTTCATCATCCTGATCTGTCCTGCGCAATTTGCGACATCATTAACCCGTGCTTTGTCGCACCCAAGGGTGGCGCAGATATGACCGTTAGGGGCCAAGCGGGGAACAATATGTTTCCCAAAACGGCAACTTAGGCTGAAATTCAGCCAGATCTCGCCTGTCATGGCCCACATTTGCTGGTTTTAGGGCGCAACAAAGGCCCCAACGGCCACAACCTCGCCTGTTGGCCCGACATCGCCCGCGCCTCCAACAGGTTCTTTCGTGAGCGTAAGAACGGCACCCGGCAATATTTCAACCTGCCTCGGTGCAATGGGAAGTGATATTTCTTGTTGGGCTATTGGCATTGTCCCAAGCGATACAGGCACGCTACCGCCGGCGCCCAACCATACCTCGAGAACCGTTTCTTGGGTGTCGCCTTCGGTCAGGTCGAGCATGCCAAAAATAACAACGTTGAGCGACAAATTGTCGGGCCCAAGGCCAACATCGGCCAGTTCTTGGCCCTCGACAGTCACCAAAATTGCTTGCAGCGCTGTTTGCGGCTCTGTTCGCGGCTCT
>JALZWD010000320.1 GCA_023300365.1 Flavimaricola sp.
CCTCGACCCCAACGACGCCCTACGCCCCCAAGACGTATGGACCAACGACGTCAACGGCGTTCAACAAACATGGCAACAGCTGTGGTCTCGCTGGGTCGTGCACAACTATATCATCAATTTTCTGCGCGATCCGCTGATGAGCCAACCTTACCAAGACTACTATTCCGATTTTCTCAATCTGCTGATCCGCCACGAACACGAAGAGAAAAACGCACAGCTTCAGGCCACCTGTGATGCCGCCCGCAACGAAGGCGTTATCGTCTATACCATCGGCTTTGAAATCAGCGACCTTGGCGCCCAAGTTCTGGCCGATTGCGCGACCTCGCCCGCGCATTTTTACCGCGCCGAACAAACATCTATCGACGATACCTTCGCCAGCATCGCCGCAAGCATCAAAGCCCTGCGCCTGACACAATAACCCGCAATCAATCGCTGGCATTGCCCCCCAATAGGCATTGCCAGCCATTGCCAGCACCGCAGGTTTGGCTCAGTCTGGGCCAATGACAAATACATATGACACAGGCCGCCTCAACCTGCCCTTTGTGGGCATCGCAACCTTTGGAAAACGCGCCTACGTAGGCGATTGGTCCACACTCAATGCCGACGTGGCCATCCTCGGCGCGCCCTTCGACAGCGGCACGCAATACCGTCCCGGCGCACGCTTCGGCCCCCGCGCGGTCCGCGAGGCATCGACATTATTCTCGTTCGGCCACGCCGGCGCCTACGACCACGAAGACGATGCAACCTACCTCGACGACAGCGTCTCAATTGTCGACATGGGCGACGCAGACATCATCCACACTGACACCCAAACAAGCCACCACAACATCGAAACCGGCGTCCGCGCAGCGCTGGCCGCAGGCGCCCTGCCCGTCACCATCGGCGGCGACCACTCGATCAACATCCCCTGCATCAACGCCTTCGAGGGCCAAGGCGACATCCATATCGTGCAAATCGACGCACACCTCGATTTCGTCGACGTCCGCCACGGCGTGCGCAACGGCCACGGCAACCCAATGCGCCGCGCCGCCGAAAAACCCTATGTCACCGGCCTCACACAAATCGGTATCCGCAACGTCAGCTCGACGGCCAAAGAAGGCTACGCCGACGCCCGCGCCATGGGCTCCGACATCCTCTCGGTACGCCAAACCCGCGCCCTCGGCCCGGCAGAAACCATCAAACGCATCCCCAAAGGCGCCCGCGTCTATGTCACCATCGACATCGACGCCTTCTGCCCCTCCATCGCCCCCGGCACCGGCACGCCCAGCCACGGCGGCTTTCTCTACTACGACGTCCTCGAACTGCTACAAGAGCTCACGCGCAAGCACGAAGTCGCGGGCATAGACCTCGTCGAAGTGGCCCCCGACTACGACCCAACAGGCGCCACAGCCATCCTCGCCGCCCAAGTCTTGCTGAATTTACTAGGCTTCATCTTCCACAACCGCCCCACCTAGCGTCACAGACAGGATGCCTCCGGCGGGAGGTATTGGCCAAAAGAAGATCGAAGAGATGCGCCCCACCGCCAGCGTCAACTAAGACAGACCCTTCTCGGACCAAACGGCAGGGCGACTTCTTCCGGCACGATTGTCACTCTCCAGCGCAACCGCAAGACAAAGACTAGGCGCGCGTGGTTAACACAGCCCTAATTTCTTTTGGCCATCCCCTCCCGCCGGAGGCCGCATGACAAAAAATCCCCACCAAACCCACCGCACCGCCACCCAAACCTTGCCCCCATCGCCAAGAATATCGCACGCGCGCAGCCGCGTTCCTTTTGATCAAACAACGCCGTTTTCATAATCATCATGACGCGAACGGACCTTCCGACCCGCCCCGTTACCTTCTATCATTGACCTCAAACAACCACAGGCGCGCCCATGTCAGACCCCCTCGTGATCTTCACCCCCTCCGGCAAACGCGGCACCTTTCCCGTCGGCACCCCAATCCTCACCGCCGCGCGCCAATTGGGCGTTGATCTCGACAGCGTCTGCGGCGGGCGCGGCATTTGCTCAAAATGCCAAATCACACCGGGCTATGGCGATTTCTCCAAACACGGGGTCACGGTGGCCGAAACGGCGCTCTCAGAATGGAACACGGTCGAGGACCGCTACGACAGCATCCGCGGCCTGCCCAAAGGCCGCCGCCTTGGCTGCCAAGCCACCGTGCAATCCGATGTCGTCATCGACGTCCCCGCCGAATCTCAAGTCCACCGGCAAGTCGTGCGCAAACGCGCCGAGGCCCGCGACATCACCATGAACCCCACCACCCGGCTCTACTATGTCGAGGTCCAAGAGCCCGACATGCACGACCCCTCAGGTGATCTCGAACGCCTCAATGCCGCCCTCAAAGCCGAATGGGACCTCCCCGATCTCGAGGCCGATCTCGGCGTTCTCACCTCCCTGCAATCGGCGCTGCGCAAGGGCGAATGGAAAGTCACCTGCGCCGTCCACCTCGGCGACAATACCTTCGCGCCCCGCATTATGAACGTTTGGCCCGGCTTCTACCAAGGCACGATCTACGGCCTCGCCGTTGACCTTGGCTCCACCACCATCGCGGCCCACCTGTGCGATCTTGCCACCGGCGAAGTTGTCGCCTCTTCAGGCATTATGAACCCGCAAATCCGCTTTGGCGAAGACCTGATGTCGCGGGTGTCCTACGGCATGATGAACGACGGCGGCGCGCAAGAAATGACCAACGCCGTGCGCGAGGGCATGAACGCGCTCTTCGTGCAAATCGCATCCCAAGCACAGATCGACCGCGAACTCATCGTCGACGTGGTCTTCGTCTGCAACCCCGTGATGCACCACCTCTTCCTTGGCATTGATCCGTTTGAGCTTGGCCAAGCCCCCTTCGCGCTCGCCACATCCGACGCGCTCTCACTGCGCGCAATGGACCTTGATCTTAACCTTCACCCCGGCGCACGCGCATACCTGCTCCCCTGTATCGCTGGCCATGTCGGCGCGGACGCTGCCGCCGTCGCCCTGTCTGAGGCCCCCGATAAATCCGACGACCTCGTGCTTGTGGTTGATGTTGGCACCAACGCCGAAATCCTGCTCGGCAACACCGACAAAGTCCTCGCCTGTTCCTCGCCCACCGGACCCGCATTCGAGGGCGCGCAAATCAGCTCGGGCCAACGTGCCGCTCCCGGCGCGATTGAACGCGTCGAGATTGACCCCACAACGAAACTGCCGCGCTTCAAGGTCATCGGCTCCGATCTGTGGTCCGACGATCCCAAGTTTGCCGACGAGACGGCCCAAACCGGCATCACCGGCATCTGTGGCTCTGGCATCATCGAAATGGTCGCGGAAATGCGTATCGCGGGCATCGTTGACGCGCCGGGCCTCATTGGCACAGCCGAGCAAACCGGATCACCCGCCGTCTTCCAAGACGGGCGCACCAACAGCTATATGGTCTACGACGGCACGGACAACGGCGGCCCCAAAATCACCGTCACCAATCGCGACATCCGCGAAATTCAAATGGCTAAGGCGGCGCTCTACTCCGGCGCACGGCTTTTGATGGATAAATTCGGCGTCGACACGGTAGACCGGGTCGTTCTGGCCGGGGCATTTGGGGCACATATCTCTCCGAAACACGCAATGGTTCTGGGCATGATCCCGGACGCGCCTTTAGAAAAAGTTACCTCCGCCGGAAATGCTGCGGGCACAGGCGCACGCATCGCCCTCCTCAACCGTGCCGCACGCGGCGAAATCGAGACCACCGTGCGCAACATCCACAAAATCGAAACCGCCATCGAACCGCGTTTCCAAGAACACTTCGTCAATGCATCGGCCATCCCCAACGCCGTCGAACCGTTCCCGATCCTCCGAAGCCTCGTCGACCTGCCCGACGCCATCCACAACACAGGCGGCGGCGATGAAGGCGGCGGGCGCAGA
>JALZWD010000321.1 GCA_023300365.1 Flavimaricola sp.
CTTGGCGGCAAACCCAAGGCGTTTGAAGGCGTCGCAGGCAAGGCGCGCGATGTGATCGGCAACGAGCTTGGCCTGACCGACCTTAACCGTTTTGCATTCGCATGGATCGTCGATTTCCCGATTTACGAGCGCGACGAAGAAACCGGCAAGATTGATTTTGAGCACAACCCGTTTTCCATGCCCCAAGGTGGTATGGCCGCACTTGAGGGTGATCCCGAGGATGTGCTCGGCTATCAATACGACCTTGCATGCAACGGATACGAGCTGGTGTCGGGCGCGATCCGGAACCACCGCCCCGAGATCATGTTCAAGGCCTTCGAGATTGCCGGATACGGCAAGGATGAGGTCGAGAAACGCTTTGGCGGCATGGTCAACGCATTCCAATACGGCGCGCCACCCCACGGTGGCTGTGCCGCAGGGATCGACCGGATTGTGATGCTGCTTGCGGGGGCTGATAACCTACGCGATGTGATGCTCTTCCCGATGAACCAACGCGCCGAAGACACGATGATGGGCGCGCCAAGCGAGCCGATGAACGAGCAGCTGCGCGAGCTTGGGTTGCGGGTCTTGCCGCAAGACACCTAGGGCACAGTGATAGAGGGCGCTTTTGTAAGGACAGCACGTGGTATAAGGTGGCGCAAATCCACCTTGTGAAAGCACCACCGTGTCCTTCGATCCCACCCTTGCCGCCATCCGTTTCGGCACCGGTCTTTCGCCAGATATCGAGGCCCCAATTTCAGTGGCCGATATGCTGGCCGCATTGCGTGGCCCTGATCATGCGGCCTTAACGCACCCAATCCCGCGCGACGGCGAGGTAACCCCGCCGCTCACCGAGATCCGCGAGCTCAACCGCGCACGCCGCGAGGCCGACGACCAAGTGGCCGCCGAAGAGGCTTACCAAAACGCCCGTCGCGCGATGCAAGAAACGCATGCGCGCATGTTCCGAACCACATTGGCCCGCGATGTCACCACCCGCGATGGCCTGCGCGAACGCCTCGTGCGGTTTTGGGCCGATCATTTCACCCTGCGGGCCCGCAATGGCTTCACGCAGCATTTGGTCACGCCCTTTGTCGAAACCGCCATCCGCCCGCATGTGACGGGGCGGTTTGCCGATATGTTGGTGGCCGTCACAACCCATCCGATGATGATCGTCTATCTCGATCAAACCCGCAGCATGGGCCCCAACTCCACCGCCGCGCTGCGCCAAAATCGCGGTCTCAACGAAAACCTCGCGCGCGAAGTGCTCGAATTGCACACGGTGGGTGTTGACGGCCCCTATGATCAAACCGACGTGCGCGAATTAGCCGAGCTTTTGGCGGGCATCACGATGCATCCCGACCGCGGATTTCGCTACCGTGCCGACTATGCCGAACCGGGCCCTGAAACCGTGTTGGGCCAAACATACGGCGACGGTGCCGAATTGGCGGTGATCGAAGACGCTCTGCGCGGTATCGCTGCCCATCCGGCCACGGCCCGTCATATCGCCCATAAATTGGCGGTGCACTTTGTCAGCGATCTGCCCGACACGGGCCTCGTCGATGCCTTGGCCGAAACGTTTCAGGCCACCGGCGGCGATCTCGATTTGGTAACTGAGGTGCTACTATTGCATCCCGCCGCATGGGCACCAAGGCGGGCCAAAGTGAAACCGCCGCTCGATTTTATCAGCACGTCGTTTCGGGCCCTGTCCCTAACGGCCCCGCAACTAGCAGGCATGACCATCCAACAAACGCGGCGTTTCCTGTTCAACCCGCTGCGCACCATGGGCCAACCGTGGGAGACCCCCCCCGGGCCCGATGGATGGCCCGAGGCGCCACAAAATTGGGTCACGCCCCAAGGGATGGCGGCGCGGATCGAATGGGCCCTGACCGTGCCCCTCGTGATGCAAGAGGTCCTCCCTGACCCACGCGATTTCGTGAAAACTGCCCTTGGACATGATCCCGGCGATGTGGCGCAATTCGCGGCTGCGGCCGCCGAAGATCGTGTCGTTGGTATCGGTGTGACCCTCGCCTCAGCGGCGTTTCAAAGGAGATAATCATGGATCGCCGTACCCTCCTCGCGGGCCTTGGCTGCTCGCTCGCCGCCTCACCGTGGCTCACACCTGTGGCGATGGCTGACGCGCCGGGCGAGAACCGCTTGGTGGTCATCGTTTTGCGAGGGGCTATGGACGGCCTCGATGCGATCCAACCCGTGTTCGATCCAGACTATGCGAGCTTGCGGCCAACCTTGTCGGGCGGTGGGCTGCCCATCGGAGATTGGGCGCTGCATCCGGCCCTCGCGCCGCTCCTGCCGCTTTGGAGGGCTGGAGAGATGGGGGCGGTTCATGCCGTCAGCACGCCCTACAGGGACAAACGCTCGCATTTTGATGGGCAAGACATCCTCGAGGCGGGTCTGCCCGCGCTGGAGGGTTCTGCGGTTCGGGATGGTTGGCTCAATCGGTTGCTGTCTGTGATGCCCGCGATGTCTGCTGAAGGGGCGTATTCGGTGGGGCGCGAGCGAATGCTTGTGCTTGATGGGGCCGCCCCGGTTTCCCGGTGGTCGCCCGAAGTACGGCTGCGTGTGTCGCCGCAGGCCGAGCGGTTGTTGCAACTTGTGTTTGAGGGCGATCCTTTGTTTGAGCAGGCCTCGGACGATGCCTTGCGGATCGCGGGCGAAGTTGATCGCGTGACGGGCGGGCCGGAGCATATGCGGATCGCTGAGTTTGCCGTCGCGCGGCTGCGCGAGAGCACGCGGATTGCGTCGTTCTCTCTTGGCGGCTGGGATACGCATGGAAATCAGGCGGGGCATATGCGGCGCACTTTGGGGCGGCTGTCTGAAATGATCACGACGCTGCGCGATGGGTTGGGGCCGGTCTGGGAAAAAACCGGGGTGATCTGCCTGACGGAATTCGGGCGGACGGCGCGGGAAAATGGCACGGCGGGGACGGATCATGGGACGGGCGGGGCGATGCTTTATTTCGGCGGCGCGCTCAATGGGGGCCGCGTTTTGGGGCGCTGGCCGGGCTTGAATGATCTGTATGAGGACCGCGATTTGATGCCGGTTCGGGATGTGCGGGCCTATGCGGGCTGGGCGCTTCGGGGGCTGTTTGGGACGCCGATTTCCGAGCTTGAGCAGGGTGTGTTTCCGGGGCTCGATATGGGGTCTGATCCGGGCCTGATCTAGAGTGTCCAAGGTTGGACATAGGGCTATCTATTTGAAATTGCATTATTTTCAAAACTGAAAATAGGGACAAAGACATCCTCTGTAAATTCTACATCGTCAATCAACCCTCTCAAAGAAATTGTATAATAATCAAAACTATTATTTTCTGGTGGTGACTCAACAAAGGAAGACCTTTCCCAACTACCATTGATGTTTTCTAAATTGGTCAAATCAAGCCCGCCTGTAGGTGCTATGATTGTCAATGTAGAATTAGTTATGATATTGAAAGGTGTCAATAAATCTCTATCCATCGCTATGGATACTTGATAGGTCGTATTATCGGCTAATAATTCAATCTTTGTCCTTACTTGTGCAGAAAGGTCAAGACCAAATAATGCTATGATGATAACGCAAAGTAGGTATTTAATACTACGCATGGGTTGCCTTTATTTCTTGTT
>JALZWD010000322.1 GCA_023300365.1 Flavimaricola sp.
ATTCCTGAGCCGGGCAACCTTGAGGTTTTGCGCCCCTCAACCTTTAGCTTTAGCGCGACACTGCCCGATGGTGCCGAAGAGGTTCAGGTCGGTTGGGACCGGGCGTTTGGCGGGCTTGTTTTGCGCCAACAGGGCGTGGATTTGCCCTATGACGGGTTTTTGACAGGCGGCGAGATGAGCCCCGCGATTGCCCTTGCGGGCGGGTCGCAAAAGGGCGGTTGGGCCACGTTTTTTGATTATATCCCAACAGGTTTTGATCATATCGTGCCCAAGGGTCTCGATCACATCTTGTTTGTGTTGGGCCTGTTTTTCCTATCGACGCAGATGCGTCCGCTGTTGTTGCAGATCACCGCGTTTACCTTGGCGCATACAATCACATTAGCGCTGGCCGCAGCGGAAATCGTCAACGTTCCGGGGAGCATTGTGGAGCCGTTGATCGCCCTGTCGATTGTGTATGTGGCGGTGGAAAACCTTTATACCACCGGCCTGTCGAAGTGGCGGCCGTTCATCATCTTTGGTTTTGGGCTTTTGCATGGTCTTGGGTTTGCGAGCGTGCTTGCCGAGTTTGGCCTGCCCGAAGGAAGCTATCTCCCGGCACTTATCGGTTTCAACATTGGTGTGGAGATCGGGCAATTGGCGGTTATTGCCGTGGCGTTCATGTGTGTGCGCGAGGCAATCCGGTATGACAACACCGATCAGGCAAGCCGGCCTGTATCGATGCTGTTTCTTGGGCTGATGTTGTTTTCGCTGTCCCTTATTATCCCCTTGCAAAACATGCCCAACCTTGGCGATTTGATCCCGCTGATTGCCATTGTGGCGATCTTGTTTGGCTTTTCTGCCGCCGCGATTGCGGCACCGCGGTATGACAATTACCGCGATATGGTGGCGATGCCGGCCTCAATCTTGATCGCGGTTGTGGCGGCGTATTGGTGCATCGAGCGTGTGTTCTTGTAAGGCCCTGCAAACCGACGACAATGGGGCGGCGTTCGGGCCGCCCTTTTTTATGCGCGCGCCGGATTGCCCGCGCATTTCGCAGCGAAAACCACGCCCTCGCGGGCGGCCGTGTTTTGCGAAACCTGTGCAGTATCAGTGCGAAAACCGACTTTCGCATGCGAAAAGGCCGAGATCGCCCAATGATATCAATGGCAAGAGACAGCATGCCGCAGAGTTCGATGCGGTAGGTGAATATTAATATATTTCAGTAGGTTGAGGGCGGTTTTGCAGCTGGAATGGCATGGCGGCGTCGGACATAGAATAGACGCCCACCCTATGACATGCCGTTGGGAGGTTTGTGCCCAAAGCACGGGGTGCGGGCGCGTGCATCGGGTTGGGCCCTAGAAACCGCTTGCGCGAGGGCAAAAACCGCACTAAACGCGCATCACTTCACAGGTGAAGGCGGGCTATGGGACAGACATCCCCCATATGTCCACCGGTTGGACCATCCTGGTCCTCTTCCCTTCGCCCTAGGTTTAAACCGGAAAGGATAGAGACATGGCATTGCCTGAGTTCTCCATGCGTCAGCTACTTGAGGCCGGCGTTCACTTTGGTCACCAGACCGCACGTTGGAACCCCCGTATGGGTCAGTACATCTATGGCAGCCGTAACGGCATCCATATCATGGACCTTACACAAACTGTTCCAATGCTGGATCAAGCGCTTCAGGTTATTCGTGACACCGTCGCGAAAAACGGCCGCATCTTGTTTGTTGGCACCAAGCGTCAGGCACAGAAGTCTGTGGCCGAAGCGGCGGAAAAGTCCGCACAGTATTACATGAACCACCGTTGGCTTGGTGGGACGCTCACCAACTGGCAGACCGTTTCCAAATCGATCCAGCGCCTTAAGGCGATCGACGAGGCGTCTGAGCAGGGGTTTGAAGGCCTGACCAAGAAAGAGCGTCTTGGCATGGAGCGTGAGCAGGGCAAATTGCAAGCCTCGCTTGGTGGTATCCGCGAAATGGGCGGCGTGCCGGATCTGTTGTTCGTGATCGACGTGAACAAAGAAGACCTTGCCATTGCCGAAGCCAAAAAGCTGGGTATTCCTGTTGTGGCGGTTGTGGATAGCAACTGTTCGCCGGCGGGTGTTGATTATGTCATCCCCGGCAACGACGACGCGGCCCGTGCGATTTCGCTGTATTGCGATTTGGTGGCCCGTGCGGCGCTTGACGGTATGACCGCACAGATGGGTGCCGCTGGCATCGATATGGGCGAGATGGAAGAGCTTGCCGAGGCCGCTTTGGAAGAAGCGCCTGCTGCGGAAGCCGCTGCTGAGGCACCAGCCGAATAAGCGACGCCGTCGTATGAGATTTGCCGGGCAGGGGGCATTTACCCCCCCGCCCGGCCTTCCCAGATTTATCAAGGAGAGACCCAATGGCGATCACCGCTGCAATGGTCAAAGAACTGCGTGACAGCACAGGCGCAGGCATGATGGACGCCAAGAAGGCGTTGACAGAAAATGATGGCGACATGGAAGCGGCCGTTGATTGGCTGCGCACCAAAGGCCTCGCGAAAGCCGCGAAGAAGTCTGGCCGTACCGCCGCCGAGGGCCTTGTGGCCGTGGCGGTTGAGGGCGGCAAGGGTGTTGCTGTTGAAGTGAACTCCGAGACCGACTTTGTTGGCAAGAACGCCGATTTCCAGAAGATGGTATCAGGCATCGCGCAGGTTGCCTTGACCGTCGACAGCCATGAGGCGCTTTTGGCCGCCGATATGGGTGGTAAATCGGTTGAGCAGACCGTGACAGATGCGGTTGCGGTGATTGGCGAGAACATGTCCGTGCGCCGTATGGCGACGCTTTCTGGCGATCAGGTTGTGACGTATGTGCACAACGCTGCGGTGCCCGGAATGGGCGGGATCGGTGTTCTTGTGGCCGTGAAGGGCGACAACGAAGCCTTTGCCCGTCAGGTCGCCATGCATATCGCCGCCGCCAACCCTGCGTCTTTGTCGGAAGCCGATCTTGACCCTGCCGTGGTCGAGAAAGAAAAGCAGGTTCAGATGGATATTGCGCGCGAAAGCGGCAAGCCAGAGGCCGTGATCGAGAAGATGATCGTGGGCCGGATGAAAAAGTACATGGCCGAGGTCACGTTGCTGAACCAGCAGTTCGTTGTGAACCCCGACCTGACCGTTGCCGAAGCCGCCAAGGAAGCTGGCGTTGAGGTCACCGGATATATCCGCCTTGAAGTTGGCGAAGGTATTGAAAAGAAAGAAGAAGATTTCGCAGCGGAAGTGGCGAAGCTGAACAGCTAGGCCTTGGCTTGAAATCATGACGAACGAAGAGCCGGGGGATAAGTCCTCCGGCTCTTGTCGTTTCGGGGTTTAATGAAACATCGCTTTAGAGGGCGCCTCGTGACACCGAGAAATACGCAAGGCCATCTGTGAAAAAAAGATAAGTGCGGGCCGGAGAGCCTTGAAATCGCAAGGGTTTTCGGCCCGCTGCTCCTGGGCCTAAGGCCACCACTCACGGAACGGTGATAGTGTAGCACAAATTTTCACCGCAAAATAGTCAGGATACCCTTACCACCTCTTAACGATGTTGAAAGGGAGAGACCGCCGGTCAACTATCGAGAACGAACATCTGATTTTGGAACGCGGCTTTGAGTACCGCTTGGGCGGTTGTGTCGACATCCAAAGCCTCGCGGGCCAAGCGCAAATGTTTCTCGACCGTTGCAGCCGTCAGGCCCAATAAAAACGCGGTATCTTGTGTTGTCTTACCGTCTCCGACGCATTCGAGCACCTCGCGTTGGCGTTTGGTTAATGTGCGCGTTGCGTAGGGCAGGGTCAGGACCTTGAGATGGGCGACGTTGTTGATCACCATGATCTCGTCGCCATGCTTGGCCCAAATTGTATCCACGTCGGCCTGACTGAGGCCAGCCTTGGCAGTTAGGGCAATCGCCCCTTTGGTGCGGGTCGAAATCGAACTAAAGCTGATGGTGTATCCAGCCGTGACGCCCATCTTGCGATTAAACTCGACAACCTTAAGCTCGGATGGGGTAAAATGATCCTGCGCCAACATCTCGTGCATCCAACTCCAGCTACAGGCGCCGTCATTTTCAAGCGCCCAGCCAAGCATCGGGGCGTGAAAATACATCCCCTGGCCAACAAACGATTTCATGTAATCGGCGCTTTGGTTGGTGAGCAACACCCAATCTTGGGGATCGCCAAGCGAGCTTGAGGTGCGGTAGCGCGTGAACGCATAAATGATCCGGTCAAAGCCATAAGCGGCCATTTTTGCAGAATGAAGAGCCCAAAGCTCTTCCGCCGATTTGGCATGGGTAACGGCATTGAGGTGCTTAATAAGCGTGTCCCTCACCCATCCGCTCCAAGAGTGCCCATCATGGCATCCATTGCCAGAGTATAGCCCTGTGCCCCAAAACCGCAAATGACGCCAACGGCCACATTGGCAATGTAGGATTTGTGCCGAAACTCTTCTCGGGCATGAACATTCGAGAGGTGAAGCTCGATTGTTGGCACCTCGGTCGATGCAATGGCGTCCATCAGCGCGATGGATGTGTGTGTGTAGGCGCCAGCGTTAAGAATGATACCGTCGTGAACCCCGCGCGCGGCGTGGATTGCATCGACAAGAGCGCCCTCGTGGTTGCTTTGAACAAAGGCGACGTCGGCGCCGATTTTGCGGCCATGCGTTTGGCAAAGCCCTTCAATTTCGGCCAAAGTGGTTGAGCCGTAAACATCTGGTTGACGCGTTCCCAGAAGGTTTAAGTTCGGGCCGTTTAGGATCAAGAAAGAATATGCCATGCCATTCACTAGCAGGTTTGAATGAACGGTCAAATTCCTTTTGACGGTATGTCATATGTGGCAGCCCCCGATATTTCAGCGCCGCTGCGTTTAGAACAACTCAATTTCTGCTTGGGATTGAGGCTTAATCGGGGCTGGAGCGAGGTTTTCACGAACATCGCTTTTGGGCACGATGAACTGTCGGGCCGCACCGGTTGTTGGCCAAAAATGGATCCGCCGCGCCTTATTGCCCCCAAGGCTTTTCCCCACCAAAGGAATACCTTCGCGGTCCAAGAAATCTTGGGCAAACAGTGCGTTTTGCTCGCCAATGTGAGCGTTATTGCCAATGACATTTGCACCACCAAACAGCTTGGCCTGTAAGTTCGATTTTGATGCGCCCGCCTTTAACAAATTGTTGATGAGCATCTCCATAGAGTAGCTTCCGTACTTGATATCCATAACCCCACCCGCGGCGGCTTGGGCCAAAATGAAATGGTTCATTCCTCCGACACCGATCTGGCCATCATACATGCAGCAGGCGATGCATGACCCCAAAACCGTCGACAGACGATCCGTTGGTAGTTTGGATACATGGTATTCGCCCTGTATGACGGTGATGATCCGATCATTTTCGATTTTTGTCATCTTTACATGGCCCTTTGGTGCGAAATCGGCAGGCGCTTTTGGCCTGATAAAACCTGGGCGATCGTCGAAATACCGAGAACATGATCAGCCGCGTCGAGCTCTGCTGCGGCGCGCGGCATGCCGTAAACAATTGAGGTTTCCTCGTCTTGGGCCATGGTGGTCGCGCCGGCACGTTGCAACGCCAGCAACCCCTCGGCACCATCCCGGCCCATACCCG
>JALZWD010000323.1 GCA_023300365.1 Flavimaricola sp.
TGTTGCCCTGAAACGGTTGCATACGGCTGATGTCGACATCGCCCAGATCAAACGGTTTTTCGCCGGTGTCCATCCATTGCGCCAGTGCCATACCGGCCCCACCTGCGGATTGAATTCCAATCGAGTTAAAGCCCGCCGCGACCCAGACGTTGTCCATCTCGGGGGCGAGGCCAAGGTGATAGGCATCGTCGGGCGTAAAGCTCTCGGGGCCGTTAAAGAACGTGTGGATGCCCGCTTGGCCCAGCATTGGCAAACGCTCAACCGCATTTTCAAGGATCGGCTCAAAGTGGTCAAAGTCTTCGGGCAATTGGTCAAACTCGAAATCCTCGGGGATTGGGCCCCATGGTTTGCTGACGGGTTCAAACGCCCCAAGCAGCATCTTGCCCGCGTCTTCTTTGTAATAGGCACATTCATCGGGCACGCGCAGGACCGGCATTTGTGTCAGGCCCGCGATGGCTTCGGTGACGATATAGAAATGCTCACACGCCTGAAGTGGGACGTTGGTGCCCAGCATACGCCCAACATCATGCCCCCACATTCCGGCACAATTTACCACGTGTTCCGCCTGAATAGAGCCTGTTTCAGTCTCTGTTGCCCAGTTTACACAAGCCACGCGGCGCCCCTCTTTGACAACGCCCGTCACCCGCGTCCGTTCGGCCACGACGGCGCCGTTTTGTCGGGCCCCCTTGGCCAGCGCGAGTGCGATATTGGCCGGGTCGCCCTGACCGTCGAGCGGCAACCAAACGCCCGCGGTGACACCATCGATGTTCAGGTGTTCATAGCGTTCCTTGACCTCGCTTGGCGAAATCTCTTCCACCTCAACACCAAAGGCCCGCGCCATGCCCGCTTGGCGGTAAATCTCTTGTTTGCGCTCTTGGGTCAGCGCCACGGTGATCGAGCCACAACGCTTGAACCCTGTTGCAACCCCCGTTTCAGACTCTAGATTGCCGTATAGTTCCTGCGAATATTTCGCCAGCCGCGTCATATTTGGATTGGCGCGCAATTGCGCAATCAATCCCGCCGCGTGCCAAGTGGTGCCCGAGGTGAGTTGCTTGCGCTCAAGAAGGACCACGTCTTTCCAGCCTTGTTTGGCCAGATGATAGGCGACAGAACACCCGATGACACCGCCACCGATAATGACCACGCGCGCCGATGAAGGAAGGGTTGCCATGGTTCATGCTCCTTTGAAATGTGCCGTCAGCGCCGCGATATGCGCAGGCCCAACTTCGCAACAGCCCCCAACAATCGTCGCGCCAATCGCCGCCCATTGCTTGGCAAACTTTAGATAGGCCGCAGGCCCAAGGTCGGTGCGCTTTTCCAATACATCGGCTGTCGCGTGGATCGTGGTGAAATCACTGTGGATGCCCGCAAACCCATTGGCATAGGCCCCAACCTCGCCGTCATAATCAGACAACAGCCCAAGACCCTGTGTAACGGCTTCGGGAAGGGAACAATTGATAAAGACACCTTGCGGTTTGTACTCTTGCAACAACGGCAAAACATCCACCAATGGCTCGCCCGAACGCAATTTGGTGCCGTCGGTATCGTCAACAGACATCGCCACCCAAACCGGCTTGCCGGTCACGCCCACGCCCATCAATCCGCCTCTGGCCTGATCGACGGACGACATGGTCTCAAGCAGATGCACATCAACATACGGCTGGTGCAACCGCGCCATACGGGCATAAACCTCGGCAGCCTCGGCGGCGGGCGGGCATTTGTCGGGCTGATAGGAAAACCCAAGCGGCCCAATTGATCCTGCAACAAGGCCACTGCCGTGCGCATCGCGCGCCGCAACGGCCAAACGACATGCGGCATGGGTCAGCGGCTCAAGCTGCGCGCCCAGCCCCTTGGGATCAAGCCGATCGGGCAATGTCATATAGGTATTGGTCGTCGCCACCTCGGCCCCTGCGGCAAAAAACTCGTCATGCACATCACGCACCATTTCGGGCGCATCAAACAACGCCTGAAGCGACCACATATCCGTGGCGCCCCCCGCGCGGGCCACCAACTCTTGGCCCATCCCACCATCAAGGATCATCATGCGCGGATACGCGCATTGTCTGCGTCCCAAATCGGGTCTTCGCCCTGCACTGTTGCGGCAACCTTTTCGCCATAGATTTCGATCTCAACGGATGTCCCTGCGGCCAATAAATCGGGTCTAATCATGCCCAATGCGATGGATTTACCGACACGGTGGCCATAGGCACCGCTGGTTGTTTCGCCGACAATTTTGCCGTCCTTCCAGATCATCGACATATAAGGCGCATCGGCATAACCGGGCGCATCGAGCGTGATCATCGCAAAGGCCTTTTTGCGGCCCTGCTGTTTCTCGGCGGCCAATGCGGCTTTGCCGGGAAAGTCCTGTGGTTTGTCAAACTTCACAAACCGCTCCATGCCGCCCTCCAGCAAGGTGTAGTCTGTCGACAGATCGCCTTTCCAATTGCGATAGCCTTTCTCAATCCGCAAGGAATTGAGCGCAAACATACCAAACGGCTTGGCACCGCCGCCAATCACCGCATCGTAAAGCGCGGGCATGCTGTCATTGCTGGCATGAATTTCCCAGCCCAACTCACCAGCAAACGAGACACGTGCCAATGCGCAATCGATCCCCGCCACCTTGGCCTTTTGATGCGTAAGCCAGCCCAGCGACAGATCTGCGTCTGTGCCAAGACCGCTGAACAGATCGCGCGCCTTTGGCCCCGTGACGATCAGGGTCGAGAATTCCGTGGTGTGATCGGTCAGCGTTAGACCCTCGGGAAGGGTCTGCAACAGCACATCGCGGTCATGCCACTGCGCCGAGGCGGCGGTGATCAGGGTAAAGTGATCCTCGTCGTGCCGCATCAAAGACATCTCGGTCAGGATACGGCCCCGGCTGTCGGGGAAATAGGCGAGGTTCATCCGCCCCACTTTGGGCAACCCGCCCGCAATCCGCCCGCGCAGCCATTCGGCGGCACCGGCACCCGACAGGTTGAACCGCGAAAATCCGGGTAGGTCGAGCACACCGACATTGTCGCGCACCGCTTCGCATTCCTCGCGCACGCGCGCCTCCCACGGCCCTTCGCGGCCCCAAGTCTCCGTCGCCTCAATCGAGGTATCATCGCCCGCTTGGGCAAACCAATTGGCACGCTCCCAACCGTTAAAGGCGCCCATTTGACCACCAGCG
>JALZWD010000324.1 GCA_023300365.1 Flavimaricola sp.
ATTGGGCGAAACATGGGTTGCAATGCAACGGGCTTGCGCCGGGGTATTTTGATACGCCTCTGAACAAGGCTTTGGTCGAGGACCCCAAGTTTTCTGAATGGTTGGCGCACCGGACCCCAGCAGGACGGTGGGGCAATGTCGATGAATTGGTCGGAACCTGTATTTTCCTATCGTCCGCCGCGTCGTCTTTTGTGAATGGAACAACGGTGTATGTCGACGGCGGAATAACCGCGTCGCTTTAGGATTGAGTAACGTCGATATCCTGGTCTTCCGGCGGCACTTCTAAAGTGGACCACGTATCATCTACCAAAGGCGGGGGCGGTGTTGCACTGGCCCTTGTGTGAATATGGACCTTGGCGATGAAATTTGCCGAAACGGGCGCCGTGACAAAAAGAAACGCCATAATGAGCAATTCGTGAAACGACCCATCCGAGAAGGCAAATGAATGCACCATCGAGGCAAGGAGGAAGGCCCCGATACCAAGTGTACCGGCCTTGGTTGGTGCATGGAGCCTGCTCATTGGATCAGCGAGTTTCAAAAGGCCAATCCCGGCAACCAATGTAAAAATGGCGCCAACTACCAACAAGATAGCAATGAAGATTGATGCCAAGACAGACCCGGTCATTCGATAATGTCCCCGCGCAAAACAAAGCGCGCATAGGCCACGGTTGAAACAAAGCCCAACATGGCGATGATCAGTGCGGCCTCAAAAATGATCCGCGTGCCTTGGGCGATCCCCAACAGAACGATCAAACCCATTGCGTTGACGAACATGGTATCCAACGCGAGGATCCGGTCCCCCGCGCTTGGTCCAATCCAAAGCCGGATCATGGCCATGATTTGGGCCAGTGCCACGATCGCAAATGCGCCATATAGGGCCCAATTCATCAGATCAGTTGCAAAGGTCATTTAAAAATCTCCAACAGGCGGCTTTCGTATCGGTTCTTGATGTCGTCCCGTACGGCATCGACATCGGGCGCATCCAAGGCATGGACCAAAAGGCTGTGGCCTTCGTCAGACAGATCGGCCGACACGGTACCGGGCGTTAGGGTGATCGTGCCCGCAAGGATGGTGATCGCCTCGGGCGTGCGAATATCAAGAGGGATAACCACCCAAGCGGGGCTCATCTTATTGTTGGGTTTGGTTAGGACAATCCACGCCACCTGAACATTGGCCACGATGATGTCCCAAATAACGATGATGCAATAGACGATCATGCGTCCGCCGGCCAAGCGATGCGGGCGATCTGGCCACCAACGCGCGGTTCCGATGGGAATGATAATCCCAAGAACAAGTCCAAAGACAAACATGCCCCATGACAGGTCATTTTGAAGAAGGGTCCAAACGATCGTCAAGAGCGCAGTCAGGAACGGATGTGGCAAGAGCCAGTTTAAGACCTTTCCCATATCAATGCTCCTCGTCATCTTGGGCATAGGCGGCGTCATCGTCCTTGCCTTCAGAAAGCTTGCCGGGGGTGTCCAGTACCGTTGAGACATACGCACCCGGCTCAAAGAGCGATGTTGCGATGCTGTTGGTATAGCGTGTTACAGGACCCGCAAAAACCGTATGCGCGACCAGCAAAACGACTAAGCCACCCGTCGCGACATAAGACAAAGCCGACGGCGCTATGGGGGCGTGGTCTTGGACTTTCACGCTGTGAGATTTCCAAAATATCACGCTGCCTGCACGGGCAAATCCCACAACACTGACAAGGCTTGACCCAAGCACGACGGCCCAAATCCAAACCACCTGTGGCGTGTCAAACGCAGCATCGAGGATCAAAAGCTTGCCAACGAAACCCGAAAGCGGCGGAAGGCCCGCCATGGCAATCGCTGCGACAAAGAAAAACGCCGCCGTCATGGCCATGCCACCAACAGGCGCTTGTGCCGTCAGCGCGAGGTTTTGTCGGCCGTGGCGGACAAGATCAGATATGAGGAAAAGTGCGCCAGCGGCCAATGTGGAATGCACAATGTAGTAAAGGGCTGCGGTTATTCCTTCGGGGGTAAAAAGCGCAATCGCAACCATCACCATGCCCATTGAGCCAATGACAGAAAAAGCCACAAGTCGGTCAAGAGACTTGGCCGCCAATACACCCACCATTCCTAAGGCAAGCGACACGAGAGCCGCGGGCAAAAGCCATGTTCCGTGCAGGCCCAATGTCGCCTCAAGCTCGGGCGGGAAGATAAGAGTATAAACGCGAATAATCGCATAAGCGCCAACTTTGGTCATGATCGCAAAAAGAGCGGCAACGGGCGCCGGGGCTTCGGCATAACTAGAGGGCAGCCAGAAGTGCAGTGGCACAAGGGCGGCCTTGATCGCAAAGACCATCAACAAAAGAACTGCGGCGACGCGAATGCCGACGGTTTCACTTGCGTCGATCAACTGCACCCGCTGGGCCAGATCCGCCATATTGAGCGTGCCTGTTTCGGCATAGATCGACCCCAACGCAAAGAGGAAGAGGGTCGAGCCCAACAAATTAAACAGAACATATTGCACACCCGCCCGAAGACGCACCGTACCACCCGCGTGGATCATCAATCCATAAGACGCGATAAGAAGGACCTCAAAAAATACGAACAGATTAAACAAGTCGCCCGTCAGAAAGGCCCCCATGATGCCCATCAATTGAAATTGGAACAGGGCATGGAAATGCCAACCGCGCGCGTCCCATCCAGAACCTATCGCGTAAAGCAGAACAAAAAATGCGAGGACCGCCGTGAGAAGCACCATAAAGATCGACAGCCTGTCGCCCACAACGACAATCCCAAAAGGTGCCGCCCAATCGCCCAATTGATAAAGCAACACTGTGCCATCAGATACCTGCCAAGAAAGACCAATGCCAAGTACAATAAGGGCCAGCAAGCCAGCGACAGAAATTGCCCGCTGGATCGATACATGAAACCGCGCCGCCAGAACAATGAAGGGTGCCAAGAAGGCCGGCAAGACGATGGGGAGGATGATCCAATGGCTCATGATGCGTCCCCTTCGACGGGATCGGCCGGATCATCGACCACGTCGGTGTCACCCCCCAAAAAGGCGCCAAGCGCGATCATGACAACAACCGCCGTCATACCAAACGAGATCACGATAGCAGTCAGCACCAACGCCTGTGGCAATGGATCGGCATAGGCCAGAACGTCATCACGAAGGATAGGCGGCGCGCCAAAGGTGAGGCGACCCGACGCAAAAAGGAACACGTTCACCGCATAAGTAAGCAGCGAAATGCCAATGATCACGGGAAAGGTCCGCAGGCGCAGCACAAGGTAGAGACCAGCGGCCGTCATGATCCCAATGGCAGAGGCGACAAGAAACTCCATTACGCGGTCTCCTCTTTTGGATCATCGCGTGACGGATCGATATCCATCGGATGCTCGGCATCGGGCACATGCGCACGCCTCGCCAAGCGCGAAAAGCTTTCGAGCGATAACATCACCGCGCCCACCACCGCCAAAAAGACGCCCAAATCAAAGAGGGCTGCTGTGGCCAGCTCGAATTCATCAAACGGTGGAATGCGAACGTAAGTGAAATCAGATGTCAAAAACGGTTTGGCGAAAAACCATGAGCCAATTCCCGTAAGCCCGGCGATCAAAACACCTGCGCCAATGACACCGTGATAAGGATACCGCAGACGCGCGGAGGTCCAAGAGAAACCACTCGCCATATATTGCATCACAACAGCGATCGACGCGACAAGCCCGGCAATAAAGCCACCACCCGGTTCATTGTGACCGCGCCAAAAGATGTAGAATGCCACCATCAAGATCACAGGCATGATAACCCGCGTCAGCACAACCATCATCATTGGATGCATATTGCCCGCGCGCGGTTGGTCGGGTTTGCGATTAAGCAATTTGGCACGCGTTGGACCATCAAGAAGCGTTTCAGTCAGAGCATAGATAAGCAAGGCCGCGATACCCAAAACGATAATCTCGCCGTATGTATCGAACCCCCGAAAATCAACGAGGATGACGTTGACAACGTTCGTGCCCCCCCCGCCATAATATGAATTGGCCAAATGAAATTCAGAAATACTTGGCGCCACCGTATCACGCAGCAGATAGTGATAGGACAACAGCATTGTGGCGGCCCCACCAGCAAGGGCAACTGCGCCGTCGCGCGTGCGCCGCAACACCGAACTTTCGACAGGGGTTCGGTTGGGCAGAAAATTAAGGGCCAGCAGCAACAAAATGATTGTGACAACCTCAACAGTCAGCTGCGTCATGGCCAAGTCGGGCGCGCTAAAGAAAACAAAGCCCACCGAGACAACAAGGCCCACGATACCAATCAAGATCAGCGACAAAAGGCGGTTGCGATGCAAAAACACCAGACCGCAGGTCGCAGCAACCAGCATCAGCCATCCGGCAATTTGAACGAGGTTGGCGTCTTGAGCAGTGCGCGTGGGTTCTCCGACGGTGCCAGTCGTCCATGCATAGTACCCAACCCCCACAACCGTGACCGCAAATATGGCCGCGTATTTCGAGAACGCTCCATTGTGAAGCGGCAGGACGATCAATTGCGCAAGACGCACAGCGGCGGCAATGACTGCCTCAAAAATCCGCTTGGCCTCGGGGCGGGGCAACGCATCCCAAAGACGCAAAGCCGGACCAAACATAAGAAGAAGAAGCAAACCACCGACAACCGCAAAGATCGAAAGATAAAGCGCAAAGTTCAAGCCATGCCAAATCTTGAAATGCGCGGTCGGCACCTCTGCTACACCGCCAAGAACCGCCGCCGTGACAAACTTTATAAAGGGTTCGGCCAAGAACGGCGCCACACCAATAACAACAACCAACACAACCAATATAGCCGGCGGCAACCAAAGCCCTGCCACAGGGTCGTGCGGTGGAGCGGGATAGGTTTTTTGCACAGGGCCAAGGAACGTGTGGCTGATAAAGCGAAAACAATAGGCCGCCGAAAACAACGATCCCAAAGCAGCCAAACCCGGCACAACATAAGGCGATCCAAAAACCGTTGTGTGCAAGGCCTCTTCGAGCATCATTTCCTTTGACAAAAAGCCGTTCAAAAGCGGAATGCCCGCCATCGACAATGCCGCAAGTGTGGCAATTGCAAACGTGATGGGCATCAGCCGCCGCAATCCACCCAACCGCTGAATATCACGCGTGTGGGCCCCATGATCAATTATACCCGCCGACATAAAGAGCGCGGCCTTAAATGTCGCGTGGTTCAGGATATGGAACATCGCCGCCATCGCGCCAAACGCCGTTCCTGTTCCCAAAAGCATGGTGATCAGGCCAAGGTGGCTCACGGTTGAAAACGCCAAGAGCGCTTTGAGATCGTGTTTGAACAAGGCAATAACCGCACCAAGAACCATCGTAATAAGCCCGGCCCCCGTTACGATGAAAAACCATTCAGGCGTGCCCGACAGCACAGGCCACATTCGCGCCATAAGAAAGATGCCCGCTTTGACCATCGTTGCGGAATGCAAATAGGCCGACACAGGTGTCGGGGCGGCCATCGCATGAGGCAGCCAGAAGTGAAAAGGGAATTGAGCCGATTTGGTAAAACACCCAATCAAAATAAGGACAAGTGCCGGCACATAAAGCGGCGAGGATTGGATCGCCTCACGATTTTGTAAAATCACGCTTAGGTCATAGCTGCCGACGATTTGCCCCAGGATCAGCATCCCGCCAATCAACGCAAGTCCACCCATCCCCGTAACAGTAAGCGCCATACGCGCACCTTGGCGGCCCTCGGGCAGATGCTTCCAATACCCAATCAGCAAGAACGACGACAGAGACGTGAGCTCCCAGAACACCAGCAGTAGAAGGATGTTGTCACTTAGGACAATTCCAACCATCGCCCCCTGAAAGAGCAACAGATAGGTAAAGAATTCGCCCATGTTATCGTCGCGATCCAAGTAGAACCGCGCATAAGCGATAATCAAAAGGCCAATTCCAAGGATCAAACAGGCAAAGAAAAAGCCCAAGGCATCCAGCATGAGCGTCAGGTTAAGCCCAAGAAGCGGAATCCAATCGAACCGGGCAACCACCACATCGCCCGTCCAGATCGCGGGCAGGTTTGTAAGCAACCCGATAAAGGCCATCAGGCTGATCGTAAACGTCACACCAGCACAGGCCTGTCGCCCTGCCGAATTCATCATTCCCGGCAACAACGCACCCAAAAATGGCAAAGCAACGATTAGAAAAAGGGACACAAGAACTCCTGATCATCGGCAACAGCTGATTGACACCGCTTGTGTGCCAAATCCCGGTCCATCTCAAGCAAAACCGGATCCTTTCGCCTACAAAAATCCCCGGTCTTGAAGTCTGTGCCTCGATATACGACTGAGGGGATTCAAAGAAATGGACCCACAAAAGCGGGTAAGGCTGGCAAGCTCAGACGAACGCGCGCCATGCGGCTTTGGTCTCGGCCCAGCACAAGGTCGTGAAGTGCGTTAACAGAGGTTATCAACTCAATTTGGCCGCTATAGGTTTGTGGAACAGATGTTCACATGAACGGTCAACTCAACAAAGGAAATCAACTTTGGGTATTTGGCAAAAGATACTTGAGACTGGACTGCGTGGTTTTTTTAAAGAAGGCGCATTGACAGTCACTTGGCCTGACGGCTCAGAAACCTCGTTTGGGGATGGGGTTGGCGAAACAGTAGGGCTGCATATTCATTCCGAGGCATTGCCAAGACGTATCCTAACCAACCCCGACTTGGCCTTTGGTGAGGGCTATGTTTCTGGTGATCTCACTTTCAAAGAGGATGATCTCGACGGTTTTTTACGTCTTGCCCTTACAAACCGGAACAAAGGTGGCGGGTTTCTCTTTCAATCAACACGCGCGGTTCGCAAGCTTGCGCGCGCGGCCTTGCTTTATAATCCACTAGGGCGCGCGCAAGACAATGTTGCGCACCATTATGATCTCTCGGCACAGCTTTATGACATGTTCCTTGATACCGACCGACAATATTCCTGTGCGTTCTTCCCCGACCCCGACCTGACCCTCGAAGACGCCCAAATTGAAAAGAAACGGCATATCGCTCGAAAGCTTTGCCTTGAACCAGGCATGCGCGTTCTTGATATCGGGTGCGGGTGGGGCGGTATGGCCCTTACACTGGCCCAAGAATTTGGCGTTCACGTCACCGGCGTTACCCTATCCAAAGAACAACACGCATTGGCGACATCACGCGTTCAGCAGGCGGGTCTCTCGGACAAAATTGATATTCGGTTGCAAGACTACCGTGAGGTCGACGAGGTTTTTGACCGGGTCGTGTCTGTCGGGATGTTCGAACATGTCGGCCCGCGCAACTACACCGAATTTTTCTCACATCTCAGCCGCCTCATGGGCGACGACAGTGTTTGTTTGATCCACACCATCGCCAACGATGGCGCCCCTATCCTAACCAGCCCTTGGATAACCAAATACATTTTCCCCGGAGGCCACATTCCATCGATGCAAGAAATTGCGCCGCACTACGAAAAGACAGACCTACGGCTGACGGATGTTGAGGTTTGGCGCAATCACTATGCCGAAACGCTTCGTCATTGGTATGATCGTTTTGCCGCCAACCAAGCAGAGGCTGAGGCCCTTTATGACGAGGCATTCGTTCGAATGTGGCGCTACTACCTCAAAACCAGCGAACATACGTTCCGGTATGGGCGTCAGGTGGTCTTTCAAATGCAGTTTTCTCGCGCGCATACAACCGTGCCGCTAACACGGGACTACATCTACGCATCATGAATGGCGCACCAAGGTTCCAACGATAAACCACCAGCCGACTAGACGCGGCAGTATCTTCACAGCATTGCGAAATCATGTGGCATGGCGTGGGGCATCATTGCCCCAGCCGATAGACCACTATTTTGGCGTGCTTGTGGCCTCAACCACAATCTCGGCATCAATAT
>JALZWD010000325.1 GCA_023300365.1 Flavimaricola sp.
ATGTTACGGCCCCCGGCGACGGCTGCGCCTTTGCCCTGTGCGATCCCGTCGCGGTATCGGGCGTGCGCACCGACGGGGCCAAATGGCCGGTCATTATGTCGGCGGCCTTTACCCAAACGCTTCAGCCCGAAACATGGCAGGCTCTGCGTTGGCGTTTTTTCCGGCTGCATTTCCAATATCTTTGCCATTTCGACGACCCTGGTGATTATGACTATTTCCAAATTACCGCGGGTCCACGCTCTTTGGCCGACCGCTTTGGTAAACGTGCATCATCCAAGCAACGTATCGACGTGGCGGCCTCGAAATACACCTCTACCGAGGCGCCCCTTGCCATGGCGCCGGCCGAATAGATGGCTACCGGCTGGTCACGACGGGCGGCGGTTCTTGGCGGCTGTGCGGCTGTTGTTGCCGGGTTTCAAAACGCCCCGCGTCTTTGGGATATTTGGGACGATGGCTTCGATTTTACCCCGATGAACCGTTTGCCCGGTTTTCGCACGATTGCAACCAGCGGCGTCAGCAGTTCGGGCCTAAGCGGCTTGTTTGCGGGAATTGGCGATCCCAACCCAAGCGATCAACGAGACGATCGTATCCTGCGCGAAAATCTGTGTGACGTGCTGTTTCATGATGGGCCCGGCGTGTCGCTTGCGATTTTTTCAGACTACTATTGCCCCTATTGCCGCATCCTCGACCGGCAGGTGAAAAACCTTGAGGATGAAGGTCTCGTCACAGTGCGCCATCACGAAACGCCGTTGTTCGGTCCCCCGTCCGAATGGGCCGCCCGAGGCGCAATTGCCGCCCGCGCCCAAGGCAAAGGACGCGCTTATTTTGAACGTATGCTGGGCACACCTATCCGTGCCAATCCTGGATTTCTGCGCCGGGTGGGCGAAGAGATTGGCCTCGACGTGCCGTTGTTCCTCGCGGAAATGACGTCGGCCAATACCGATGCTGTGTTACGTCAGTCTGCCGGCCTTCAACGGATTTTTGGATTTATTGGCACGCCATCTATGGTCGTTGGTCAAACGGTGCTGCAAGGTGCGATAAGCGAGACAAACCTGCGGCAATTGATAAGCATTGAACGTGACAACGCCCCCCAAACCCCCTGCGGATGACACCGCGCCCAAACCACAGCCACGCGATGCGCAGGTGTCGTTGTGGAAATATCTAAGCCTTTTTCGGCGTGACATCCTCTCGGCGCAACCCGCGCGCCTCTATCACGCTTGGATGGCCGAATTTAAAACACCGTTCTTTCGATCTTATATGGTCAACGATCCTGCGGTGATCAAACAAGTGCTCAACGAACGCCCCAACGAATTCCCTAAATCAGACAGGATAAGCGAGGGCCTTAAGCCGCTCTTGGGAAATTCCGTGTTCCTTACCAATGGAGAAGTCTGGAAAAAACAACGCCGGATCATTGATCCCGCATTTGAGGGCGGACGTCTTCGCGACGCATTTCCGGCGATGTGGGATGCCGGCAAGGCCTGCGTCGCGCGGCTCGACGCGCTCGAGCGTGATACACCCCATGAAATCGAAAGCCACACAAGCCACGCCGCGGCGGACGTTATCTTTCGGACATTATTTTCGGTGCCAATTGAAGATCAAGCAGCATTGGCCGTGTTCGAGGCCTTTCAAGAACATCAACGCAGCCAACCAATCCTTAACATTGGGGCCTTTGTAAAACTGCCCCAATGGATGCCGCGTTTGCATCGTCGCAGCACCACACAAACCGCCAAGACAATCCGACGCCTGATATCGGATATGGTGGCACAGCGGCAAACCGAGATTGATGCGGGCACCGCCCCCGATGATCTTGCCACCAAGATCATGACAACCGTTGATCCAGACACCGGAGACCGTTTCACCCCAGATGAGATGGTCGACCAAGTCGCGATCTTTTTTCTCGCTGGCCATGAGACAAGCGCCTCGGCTTTGGCATGGGCTTTGTATCTCTTGGCCCGATATCCCGCATGGCAGGATGAAATTGCAACTGAGGTACAAGGGCTTGAACCTGATTTCGGGGCTATCTCCTCTCTCAAAATTACGCGCGATGTTTTTCGCGAAGTGCTTCGGCTGTATCCACCCGTGCCCATGATGGTCCGCGAGGCCGCTTGCCCACAAACGTTCCGCAAACGCGCGGTCAAAACCGGCAGTCAAATCGTGCTATCGCCATGGCACTTGCATCGCCATGAACGTATTTGGGAAAGCCCCGACACATTCGATCCATCGCGTTGGCAAACTGACAGTGGCAAAGCCTGTGCACGCGAGGCTTTCATGCCGTTTTCCGCAGGCCCGCGGGTCTGCACTGGGGCTGGGTTCGCGATGATCGAAGGGGTCTTGTTGTTGGCGCTTATTGTCCGCCACTTTAAGATCACACTTGATGACAGGCCTGCGCCTACGCCGGTGGCCCATCTAACCGTGCGATCTCAAGATGGTATTTGGCTCCGACTCAGCCGCCGTTAACCTCCTCCAAGAAACAATCGTATTTTTCCGATTGTATTAGGTGATTGACAGAAACGAAAATCGACCAAATTTTCAGAGGCTTAAAAAAAGTGGCTGGAATGGGGCATGCGCGATTTCGTATCTAAGTATATGATATTTAATGGTTTTAGTTAAATTTTGGTGTTTCCAAGCCGATTTTTTGGTCGAAATTTTGTTCAAATGGGGCAGGAACGTGGTAATACTACCGAAGTCGGTTAGTTGATGTATGGGTAATGATTAAAATGGCGTTTGTAGAAATGGGTACTGTTAGCAGCTCTTTGGTTCGTATGGTTTTTGGTCGTTTTATGACACGCAAGACCGAACCGCTCTTTACACGCGAAACACACCGTCAGGTGGCTCAGGGGCCGCGCGATACATCACCCATCCGCACAGCGCCACTCAACAGCGCCGAAGCCGCCGAACAGCAAGACCTGCGGTCGATCCGAGATGCATTGCTCGCCGCTCAGCGCGACTGATACCAGTTCAACACAAACACCCGCATTGCGGATGCAAGGCCCGTGTCACCGCGGGCCTCATCTATTTGCGCTGCTAACCCATTTATCGTTTGTCCTTCGGCCTCGGCGATCTGCCGAAAGGCCACCCAAAATTCATCTTCCAACGATACAGACGTGCGGTGCTGCCGCAAAGTCAGCGAGCGCTTTACAGGGCGGGCATTCATTCCCGATCTAACTTGTTTTGCTCCAAACGCCGCATCGCCAGATCAATCCGCGCCGTATCCAGCGCGCGATCCTCTTTGCGGCGCCCATGTTTCACTGCATTCGTATCGGCGCGTGCCCGTTTCGCGGCGCGTTCCCGCTCTTTTCGGGCACGGTTCAGGTTGATCGGTGCATCGCTCATTTCGGCCCAATCATATCCTCAGGCCGCACCACCTTCTCAAAGGTTTCCTCGTCCACAAACCCAAGCTTGATCGCCTCTTCCTTGAGTGTCGTGCCATTCTTATGCGCGGTTTTGGCAACCGTGGTGGCATTGTCATAACCAATCGT
>JALZWD010000326.1 GCA_023300365.1 Flavimaricola sp.
ACAACCTCGCCAACGGCGAAGACAATCGCGATGGCCACGACCACAACCAATCCGACAATATGGGCGTCGAAGGCCCCACAGACGACGCGGCCATCAACGCCGCACGCGCCCAACGCCAGCGCAACATGCTCGCCACGCTGATGCTCTCCCAAGGCACGCCTTTGCTGCTTGCGGGCGACGAAATCGGCAATTCCCAAGGCGGCAACAACAATGCCTATGCCCAAGACAACGAGATCGGCTGGATCAATTGGGATACCGCCGATCACGACCTCGCCGACTTTACGGCCCGCCTGATCCGCTTCCGGCTCGCGCATAGAATAGTGCGCCAAAGTCGCTTTTTGCACGCCCGTTCGCGCCTGATCGACGGCGTGCCCGATGTCTATTGGCGCAAGGCCGACGGCACCTTGATGCAAGAGGCCGACTGGTCCGACCATACCCTCCAACACCTGACGGTTGAGATGCGCTCTGCCGCAGGCTCGCCCGAATACACCCGCAACCCCGACCGCGCGGTGTTCATCGTGTTCAACGCAGGCGACGCCATCGACGTCACACTGCCGGCCCCCGGCCCCGACCACCAATGGTCCCGTCACATCGACACAGCCGCACCCGCGGCCCCCGTCGCGCTTGCGGCCCCCGAAATTCAGGTGCAAAAGACCTCCGTCGTTGTGCTAGTGCTGGATAGACCGGCCAGTTAAAGGAATACCCCCATGAACATCCAGACCGTCGAGACCACCCCCATCGCGGGCCAAAAGCCCGGCACATCTGGCCTGCGCAAGAAAACGGCCGTGTTCATGGAGCCGCATTTCCTCGAGAATTACGTGCAATCTATCTTTGACGGTATCGGCGGCGTTGCGGGCAAATCCCTCGTCGTTGGCGGCGACGGGCGGTATTATAACGAAAGCGCCATCCAGATTATTTTGCGCATGGCCGCAGCCAACGGTGCCGCTAAAATCATCGTCGGCCAAAACGGTCTGCTCTCCACACCCGCCGCCTCGCACCTCATCCGCCTCAACGGCACCGACGGCGGCCTGATCCTCTCGGCCAGCCATAATCCCGGCGGCCCCAACGCCGACTTCGGCCTCAAATACAACACCCCCAACGGCGGCCCCGCCCCCGAGAACATCACCGACAAAATCTATCAGGCGACGACGACCATCACCGCCTATAAAATCGCCGAGGCCCACGACGTTGATCTGACAACACCCGGTCAGGCCCGCATCGACACCATGCTCATCGAAATCGTCGACCCCACCGCCGACTACATCGCACTGATGGAAGAGCTCTTCGATTTCCCCGCCCTCAAAACCCTCTTCGCCAGCGGCTTCACCATGGCTTTTGACGCCATGCACGCCATCACCGGCCCCTACGCCCACGCGATCCTCGAAGACCGGCTCGGCGCGCCTGCAGGCACCGTCCTCAACGGCACGCCAAGCCCCGATTTCGGCGGCGGCCACCCCGATCCCAATCCCATCTGGGCCAAACAACTCGTCGATATCATGATGGGCAAAAACGCCCCCGATTTCGGTGCCGCCTCCGATGGTGACGGCGATCGCAACATGATCATGGGCCGCGGCATCTACGTCACCCCCTCCGACAGCCTCGCACTTCTCGCGGCCCACGCCCGCTGCGCCCCCGCTTACGAGCGCGGCCTGCTGGGCGTCGCCCGCTCCATGCCCACCTCCGGCGCCGTCGACCGCGTCGCAGACAAACTCGGCATCCCTGCGTTCGAGACACCAACAGGGTGGAAATTCTTCGGCAACCTGCTCGACGCAGGCCGCGTCACCCTATGCGGCGAAGAATCCGCCGGCACCGGCTCCACGCACGTCCGCGAAAAAGATGGCCTCTGGGCCGTGCTCCTCTGGCTCAACATCCTCGCCACAACCCGCAAATCCGTGGCGGATATGATGGCCCAACACTGGGCCGAATACGGGCGCAACTACTACTCGCGCCACGATTTCGAAGACGTCGACGCCGACAAAGCCCACGCCCTATTCTCCACCCTGCGCGACAAGCTCCCCTCGCTCGCTGGCCAATCCTTCGGGCCGCTCACCGTCTCCTCGGCCTCCGAATTCGCCTACGATGATCCCGTCGACGGCTCCCATTCCGCCGCCCAAGGCCTGATCATTAACTTTGACGGCGGCGCCCGCGCTGTCTTCCGGCTCTCCGGCACAGGCACCGTCGGCGCCACCCTGCGCCTCTACCTCGAAGCCCTCCAAACCGATCCCGCGGCCCTACACCAAGACCCCCAAGTGGCCCTCGCCGACCTGATCGCTGCGGCCCACACAATCGCCAAAATCCAAGGGTTCACGGGCCGCGCCGCCCCCGATGTCATCACCTAAACGCCCCGTATTTCTTGTGGCCAACCACTCCCCCCGGAGGGTCCCCCCCTTCGGTCGCCACACCGCTTGACCACAGGCACGCAATGCATACATGCTAGGGCCCAGACCCAAACCCCATGCTCTGCACCAAAGGCCCCCGATATGATCACCGAATTCACCCCCCTGCAATCGCTCTTGGGCGGCGGCCTCATTGGCTTGGCTTCCGTCCTTTTGATGCTCACCATGGGCCGTATCATGGGCGCCACAGGCGTGCTCGCGGGCGTGGTTATCCCCACATCCTTGGGCGATTTTACATGGCGCGCCACCCTCATCGCAGGCATGATGGTGGCCCCGCTCCTTTACGTGTTCGCCACAGGCGGCCTGCCTGAAATGACAGTGCCCGTCACCACACCCATGCTGATGATCGGCGGCTTTCTCGTCGGTATCGGCGTCACATTCGGCGGCGGATGCACATCGGGCCACGGTGTGTGCGGCATTGCCCGCCTCTCGCCCCGCTCGATCACTGCCACGATCACCTTCATGGTCACATGTGCCGCCACCGTCTATGTCATCCGCCACGTGATCGGAGCCTAACCCATGCGCCTGCCTCTCTTGTTCGCCATCGGCATTCTCTTTGGCCTCGGCATTTCCATATCCGGCATGGCCAACCCGGCCAAAGTCGTGAATTTCTTCGATATCACAGGCACTTGGGATCCAAGCCTCGCCTTCGTGATGGGCGGCGCGCTTTCGGTCACGGCCGTGGGCTACCGCCTGATTTTTCGCCGCTCCGCGCCTTTGATGGGCGGCGGGTTT
>JALZWD010000327.1 GCA_023300365.1 Flavimaricola sp.
GCCACAAGATCATGATCCCCGACCGAGGCCCCGCCAATGGTCACAACAAGGTCGGCATCCGTACACAGCTCAAAAACCGTCTCTAGCGACGACAAGGTATCGCGCGCAATCGGCAACAGCCGTGGCTCTGCGCCGATGGCCCCAAGCAAGGCATAAAGACCATAGCTGTTTGAAGCGATGATCTGGTCGGGGCCGGGGGTCTCGCCGGGGCTGACCAATTCATCGCCCGTGGCAATCAGGGCCACGCGCGGTTTGCGTGTCACGTTCACCTCGGCCACATTCATAGACGCCAAAAGGGCGATGTCAGAGGGGCCGAGAACACGCGGCGCACTCAGGCTGTCGCCAATGTGAAAATCGCCGCCAGAGGGCCGGATATTGGTGTTTGCCGACAGCGTTTCCTTAAGGGTGATTTTAGATCCACTGCGGTCGATATCTTCTTGAATAATAACGCGTTTGGTGCCTTCTGGCACGGGCGCACCTGTGAAGATACGCACGGCTTTCCCGGCACTGAGGGTACCGACAAAACGGTGGCCAGCGGCCGCCTCACCGTCGACGGTCCATGTGCTGCCTTTGGCTGGGTTTTCATCCGTGACGGCATAGCCATCCATCGCCGAGGCGGCAAAGGGCGGTTGTTCGCGTTTGGCAATTGCGGGCGTCACCATCGTGCGTCCATGCGCCAAAGTAAGGGGCACGGTTTCCGTTTCGAGCGGCGAGACAAGCGCAAACAGGTGCTCTAGCGCCTCGGCTACGGTAATCATGCCTCAAACCGCCCCGATTTTCCGCCATCCTTTAGGGTCACGCGGATGCCTTCGATTTGCATGTCTTTTTGGGCGGCCTTGAGCATATCATACACCGTCAGAGCGGCGGTACTCACGGCCGTGAGGGCCTCCATTTCAACGCCGGTCTGCCCCGTGGTTTTAACCGTGGCGGCAATCCGAACACCGGGCAATTGCGGGTCGGGCGTCAACTCAATCGCCACTTTGGTGATCGGCAGGGGGTGGCACAACGGAATTAAATCAGCGGTCTTTTTTGCCCCCATGATCCCCGCAAGTCGGGCAATGCCAAGCACGTCGCCCTTTTTGGCGGTGCCTTGCATCACAAGCGCAAGGGTCTGCGCCGACATCACAACCCGGCCCTGCGCGGTTGCAATGCGGCTGGTGTGGTCCTTGTCGGACACATCAACCATATGCGCCTGTCCGTCTTTGTCGAAATGGCTCAGGGTCATGCCGCAACCGGATTGGCAAGAAGGGCTTGGGTGGCCGCCGTTACATCATCGCGCCGCATCAGGCTTTCGCCGATTAAGAATGTGCGCGCGCCGTAGCCTGCCAAATCGGCAAGGTCATCGGGGGTGTAAATACCACTTTCCGCCACCAAGAGGCGATCATCTGGCACGCGCGCCGCGAGTGTGCGGGTGGTCTCAAGTGTCACGTCAAAAGTCTTGAGATTGCGATTATTGATGCCCAACAACGGGGACTTTAGCTTTAGCCCACGGTCAAGCTCCGCGCCATCATGCACTTCGATCAGCACATCCATGCCCCACGCAAATGCCGCATCCTCAAGCTCGGCGGCTTGGGCATCGCTGACGCTGGCCATGATGATCAATATACAATCGGCATGCAGGGCGCGCGCCTCGGCCACTTGATAGGTGTCGTACATGAAATCTTTGCGCAAACACGGCAGGTCCACGGCCTTATGCGCGGCCACAAGAAAGGCGTCGTCGCCTTGGAATGACGGCGCGTCGGTAAGGACAGACAAACACGTCGCACCGCCTGTTGCATAGGCCTGGGCTAAGGCGGGCGGGTCAAAATCTTCGCGGATCAACCCTTTGGACGGGCTGGCTTTTTTGATCTCGGCGATCAGGCCGTATCCGGTCTTTGACGCTTGGCTTAGGGCATTTGCAAACCCCCGTGGGGCGTCTGCCTCTTTGGCGCGGGCTTCAACATCGGCCAACGGCACGGCCACCTTGCGCGCCGCCACGTCTTCGAGTTTGTAAGCTTTGATTTTGTCTAGGATATCCATGGAATGCCTTTAGGCCGCTTGGGTGATTTTGGCCAGTGTTTCAACCGCATGTTTGGCTTTCCCACTGTCGATGCTTTCGGCGGCCATCTCGACACCTTCTTTCAAATTGTCGGCCCGCCCGCCAACCAAGATCGCCGCAGAAGCATTCAGCAGCACCGCGTCGCGGTAGGCCGAGGCCTCGCCCGCCAGAACGGACCGGAACGCCACCGCATTTTCCGCAGGTGTGCCGCCCATAATGTCCTCAAACGGATGCACCGGCAGGCCCGCTTGCTCGGGGTGGACTTCGCGCATTGTGATCATACCCGATGACAGTGCGGCCACGGCCGTTGGCCCTGTGATCGTAATCTCATCCGTGCCATCCGAGCCGTGAACAAGCCACGCGGCCTCTGAGCCCAAACGCAGCAAAGTTTGCGCCATCGGCAAGATCAATTCGGCCGAAAACGCCCCGGTAAGTTGGCGCTTAACACCCGCAGGATTGGTGAGTGGCCCAAGGATGTTAAAAATGGTCCGCGTGCCTAATTCGGCCCGCGTGGGCATCACATGGCGCGTCGCAGGGTGGTGCATCGGCGCCATCATAAAGCCGATCCCGGCCTCATTGATGCCGCGCTCCACGACATCGGCCCCGACCATAACATCAATCCCCATCTCACCCAGCGCATCCGCGGCACCTGATTTCGACGACAGGTTGCGGTTGCCATGTTTGGCCACCGGAATGCCTGCGCCCGCCACGACAAAGGCGGTTGC
>JALZWD010000328.1 GCA_023300365.1 Flavimaricola sp.
TGTCGGTTGAGCCCGATGCCTTGAGCCACATTGATGGTATCATAGCCAAGGTGCCGGGTGCCAATTGGGAGGCCCTTGACCACCGCGAGGCAGCCTATGCGCGCCGCGATGTCACAACACAGATCACATGCGATGCGCGGCCAGATGACATCGCCGTTTACCAAGTACCCGCCCCGGCCGATGGCGTTTCACAAGAGCATCCGATACTGCTGAGCTATCTTGATGTTGTGGTGCAAGGCTACCTTAACCTCTTTGGCGAGGACGGTGCCAAGGCGTTCTTTGCATCAACAGATGGGTGGAGCGCGCCCATCACAGACGATCGCACCGACCCGCAATACCCCCGCCACCAAGAATTAAGTGCGGGCGAACGGCGCACCGTCGATCAGTTGTTGGCCACAGCGCGCCCCTAACCACCTAGATCTGTGGTTTGACCTGCATCAATGCCATGACATCCGCCATCTCCGGCCCTCGGGCGCGACCGGTGACGGCAAGACGAAGCGGCATAAACAATTGTTTACCTTTGCGCCCCGTCGCTTCTTTGACCGCAGTGGTCCATGTGCCCCATGTCTCGCCGGAGTAAGGCGCATCGCCCAAAAGACCCAAGGCCTCTGTGACAAAGGCATGGTCATCGTCGTCTGCCGTTCCGGCTTTGCCTTCTTGGAACACGGTCCACCATCCGGCCATGTCATCAAGCGTTTCGATGTTGTCTTTGACCACATCCCAAAATTGCGCGGCGGCGGCATCCGGCACGCCCGCTTTTGCAACCTCATCCGCAACCTCGGCCACAGGCAATGTCGCCAGATACCGAGCCGTGAGCGGACGCAAATCATCCATATCGAATTTGGTGGGAGCAGAGCCAAACTTCGACAGATCAAACCCCGCGACAATCTCCTCAACGTTTGCGCGCAACTCAATCGGATCACTCGAGCCCAGCCGCGCCATATGCGACAGGATGGCCATGGGTGCGATGCCGCCACTGCGCAAATCCCGCAGCGCCATGGTGCCAAGCCGTTTGGACAGCCCCTCGCCTTGCGGCCCGGTCAAAAGCGAGTGATGCGCGAAACGCGGCACATCGCCGCCAAGAGCGCGGATCATCTGAATTTGTGTGGCTGTGTTAGTAACGTGGTCCGAACCGCGCACAACATCGGTGATGCCCATTTCGGTATCATCAACCACGCTCGCCAAAGTATAAAGCACCTGCCCGTCACCCCGGATAAGCACGGGGTCCGAAACCGAGGCTGCGTCAATCGAGATGTCGCCCAAAATACCGTCGGTCCATTCGATCCGCTCAAGATCAAGCTTGAACCGCCAATGTCCAGCGCGCCCCTCGTCGCGGAATGCCTGCTTTTGGGCATCAGACAATGATAAAGCGGCGCGATCATAGACCGGCGGCTTGCCCATATTCAGCTGCTTCTTGCGCTTGAGGTCCAGCTCAACCGGCGTCTCAAAGCACTCGTACAAACGGCCCATCTCAATCAACTTGTCCTTGGCCGCCGCATAACGATCAAAGCGTTTTGATTGATACTCGATCCGGTCCCACGTCAGGCCCAGCCATGTCAGATCATCTTTGATCCCTTGGACATATTCATCCTTAGAACGCTCGGGGTCGGTATCATCGATCCGCAAAACAAATTGCCCACCAGCGCTCCGTGCAATCGCATGGTTAAAAAGCGCCGCGCGCAGGTTGCCAATATGCAGCCATCCAGTCGGCGAAGGGGCAAAACGAGTCGTGGTCATGTGCTGTCTCCTCTAGGCGGTTGGCTCTTTCACACCACGCCGAAATTGTCCATATCCCCGACATGGAACAAATCGCCCCAAACTGCGACGATATCGAACAGATCGCGCGCCAAACCGTCACGGCCCTGCCCGATGCATTTCGCACGGCCGCACAGGCCGTGGCCATTCAGGTGGCCGATTTCGTTTCGGAGGAATTGGCCGCAGAACTTGAGGTTGATCAGTTTGAGCTGACGGGTCTTTACGAAGGCATCCCCATGACCGAAAAATCTGGCATGGATCAACCCAACCGCCCTGATGCGGTTTGGCTGTTTCGCAGGCCGATTTTGGACGAATGGGCCGCGCGTGGAAATGTATCGATTGCAGAGTTGGTCACACATGTAACGGTGCATGAATTTGCCCACCACTTTGGGTGGTCAGACGAGGACATCGCCAAAATCGATGAATGGTGGGCCTAGGTCGCCGATACTGGGTATTTTGCGCCAAGGTCCTCAAGGCCGCGCCGAATGATCTCCTCGACCACATCCAAATCCACATCCGCGAGTTTGTTGATATAAAGGCAGGCCTTGCCGATTTTATGCTTGCCCAAACGGTCCAAAAGATCGGTCATCTCCAAATATCCGGGCATAATATATAGGCTTTGGCTGGCCTTGCGCGGACTAAACCCCGTGGCAAGGCTCGTGCCGCTATGGCCGCTGTCGTAGGTGTAATCATAGGCGCCATAGCCCACAATCGTCGGCCCCCACATACGCGGCTTCCATCCGGTAATCTTCTGGAACAAAGCATCCAAAACCTCGGCATCGGCGCGCCGCGTCGGGTGTTCAACTGCGGCGATAAAATCGGCTGGATCGACCTCTGTCTTGGTCGTCTTATTCTCGGCCATATCAGCACCTCCTCTATGAAAGAGGCTAGCATAGGAAATCGTGATCCGTCTAATCGGCCCGAAAGAACCATCGTTTGCTTACGAAATGGCCATGTCGCGTCCTTAAGGCCCGGCCATGCGACGTCAACCATCCCATCGAAAC
>JALZWD010000329.1 GCA_023300365.1 Flavimaricola sp.
CATGCCCATTTCGCGCGCCGCTGTTTCGATCATCCGCTCGACCAAATAGGTGGCCTCTGGGCGTCCGGCACCGCGATATGCATCCACAGGCACGGTGTTGGAATAAAACGCCCGCACATTGCAATGGATGTTCTGGATATCATACTGCCCAGACAACAAAGGTGCATAAAGATAGGTCGGTACAGAACTGGAAAACAACGACATATAGGCGCCAAGGTTGGCACGCGTATCCACCTTAAAGCCGGTGATTTTGCCATCCGCATCAAAGCCCATTTTGGCCGTTGTCACATGGTCACGGCCATGCGCATCCGTCAAAAACGCCTCCGAGCGATCCGATGTCCACTTAACCGAACGGTTGGTTTTCATCGATGCCCAAAGACAGGTGATCTCTTCGGGATAGATGTAAATCTTGGCCCCAAATCCGCCACCAACATCCGGCGCAATCACCCGCAGCTTGTTTTCGGGCGCCACATTATAAAACGCCGACAAAACCAACCGCGCGACATGCGGGTTTTGGCTGGTGGTATAGAGCGTGTAATGCTCTTCCGCGTCGTCATATGTGGCCACAGCCGAGCGTGGCTCCATTGGATTTGGCGACAAACGGTTGTTGGTGATGTCCATCGACGTGACATGTGTCGCCGCCGCCAATCCTGCATCCGTGGCGGCTTCGTCGCCCAATTCCCAATCATAAATCAAATTGCCCGGCGCATTTTCGTGAATTTGCGGCGCGCCACTGGCATGTGCGGCCTCGATATGGGCCGCCACAGGCAGCACTTCGTAATCCACCTCAACCTGTTCGGCCGCGATCCGCGCCAAGGCTTGGGTTTCGGCAATCACAACTGCAACCGCATCACCAACATAGCGCACCTTTTCGGTGGCAAGGGCCGACCATGCGCCCATGTTCATCGGGCTGCCGTCCTTTGAGGTGATTGCCCAACCGCAGATGATGTTGCCGATCCCGTCGCCCGTCAGGCCCGCGCCATCCAAAACGTCGATCACGCCGTCCATCGCAAGCGCCGCTTTCGAGTTGATGCCCTTTACCTTGGCATGTGCATGCGGGCTGCGCACAAAGGCCGCATAGGCCTGATTTTCGGTGCGCACGTCGTCGGTATATTTGCCTTTACCGGTTGTAAAACGCTTGTCTTCCTTGCGTTTGACCGGTGCTCCAATTCCATCTTTCATGTCATATTCCTCCCGGTTCGTTTACATTTTTGAAGCGGCGTCTTCGACCGACTTCACGATGTTGTGGTATCCCGTACAGCGGCAGATATTGCCCTCAAGCTCGTGGCGGATTGCATCCGACGTCAGGTCTTTGCCCTCGGCCTTATACCGCTTCACCATATCCACTCCGGTCATGATCATACCGGGCGTACAAAACCCGCATTGCAAGCCGTGATTGTCGTTAAACGCCGTCTGCATTGGGTGCAGTTCGCCACCAGCGGCAAGGCCCTCAATTGTCGTCACCTCCGCCCCATCAAGGGCGACTGCCAAGGCAGAACAGGATTTCACCGCTTTGCCATCCACGTGCACAACACACGCGCCGCATTGGCTGGTGTCGCACCCCACATGTGTTCCCGTCAGGCGCAGGTCTTCGCGCAGAAATACCGACAACAACGTCTCGTCAGGCACATCCCGACTGACGGCTTTGCCGTTCACTGTCATGTCTACTTTGGTCATTCATTCCTCCCAGAATTCGGGTCTTGATGCCCGTCGTCACAACCGCCAAGGTTTTGCCCCCCCGGCGCGTCGTCACCTAAATTCGTATTGATCTAAAATGCGTGGCCCTGACCGCATCAACCCTTTGGCTGACCGCATCATTTTTGGGGCCGGTAAATGTGTATCATCACAGCGCATACCCTCAGTAAGGATTGCGATACGATTCTGCGCAAGACATTTTTAGGTGTGGTCCTCGTTTTGGCCAAGCGCTCTGTGCAATCGCCCCTTGTCACCGGGTGTGGCAAACGCCGCACCCAAATCCGCAAGACTATTGAGGGAGTGACAGGCAAACACACTATCCACCACAGGCAACAGTGTTTTAATCCCTGCGGCTTGGGGCGAAAACCCATCAAACCGCAACAGCGGGTTAAGCCATATCAAACGGCGACACGAGCGTGACAGGCGGTCTGCCTCGCGGTGCAATTGCGCGGTATCGCCGCGCTCAAGGCCGTCGGTAATCAGCATCACCACCGCACCTTGGCCCAAAACCCGCCGCGACCAATCGCGGTTAAACCGCGCCAGCGCCTCGCCAATGCGCGTGCCGCCTTGCCAATCGGGCGCATCCGCCCCCACCGCATCAAGGGCATCATCCACGTCTTTGCGCCCCAAAGCCCGCGAAACATTGGTCAGCCGTGTCCCAAAGGTAAACCCCGACACCCGGCCCCAGCCGCTGTGCGGGGCCCACGTCAAGGCATGCAAAAAGTGCATCATCATCCGCGCATAGGCCGCCATTGATCCCGAAATATCGCAGATCACCACAAGGTCAGGCGGGCGGCGCACTGGGGCCTTGTGGATCATCTTGTCAAACAGCCCCCC
>JALZWD010000330.1 GCA_023300365.1 Flavimaricola sp.
GTATACAGCATGTCTACTTTCGAGCAAAGCGAGGTGTTAGCCGCAGCGTAACGCAGCGGGCTAGCGTCCAGACTGTTGCGTGGCCAAGGCGATCTCAAAACCGTTGATCGAGCTGTCGCGTTTATGGGCAAGCTTGGCCGAAAAGCTGTCCCACTCGTCGCCAAGATCATCATCAAGCCACCGCGCCAAGGCCAGACGGATCGGCAACGCGTGGTGAATGCGTTCGCTTTCGAGCAAGGTCACGGCGCGGCCTTGCGGTGTCAGGCACACGGTTGTGACAGATTCGTCGATCACGCCTTTGGGCAAATCGTCGGCATTGGTTTCGTGGATATACCGACAGCTTAGGTTCACGATCTTTGACAAAAAGGTAATCTGTCCTTCGACCGGAACGCCCGAGGGGCTGGCGCGGCGCAACCGCAAAACGAGGGGGTTGTCCTTATCAAATTCGAAATCAATCAGCGTTGGATCCCAAAATTCTTCGGCCGCGGCCTCGCCGGGGATCAGCTTTTGCCAAACATCCGCAGCAGAGGCTGGCAGGATCACATTCCGCCGGCTGGTCAGGCGAAGACGCAACGGCGTGAAATCGGCCCAACGCCCATAAAGAACCATATATAAAATCAGCGTACAGGTGCCCAACACAAAAGGGCTGGCCACATCGTGCAATGGCAAGGCCGCAGCAAAAGGCAACGTCAGGGCCATACACTCAATGATGCGCCGTTCGGCGGGCGCCACAAGAATAATAATACAGGCCGTCAACAACCCGACCCCAAGGCAAACCAGCGACAACAAGCTCGCCCCTTGCAATAGCATCGCAGCCAGTGCGGCACTGATTGAAAAGATAAAAATGCGGCGGCGCTGGCGGATCAGGCGACGTATCATGGCGGTTTCCCAGGTTGTTCGACGCGGTGGCCCAGTGGCCGATGCGGTCGGATGGTAGGTTTGCATCGGTAAATGACCGCCGACTGTGTCCTAACCCCGCCAAGCACCGGGCAATATTGGCGCTTGTCTGCGGCTGGGATGCGGTGGTCAGGTGGTGGCAATGGGGCATTGACCTCGGGGCATGCACAACACCGTCAATTTAATACGAACCGTCGCAAATTTGTGACCTTAGACACCAAAAAAACATGAATACAGGCTAAGACAGCCCTAATTGGATTGGCATTGGTAGGGCTTGCATGGATGGTTGGCCAAAGCTTTGGTGATATTCGCTTGAAATGGTCAGGTCACCGCCCCAAATAATAAGGCGTACAGGAGACACCCCAGCGTTGCCACAAGATGGGACCACAGGTGTCGAGCCTCAATAACAAGGAAACGAGCATGAAAACCCCACTCGCCGCTTCATACCCCGTGTTGCCTCTGCGCGATATCGTGGTGTTCCCACATATGATCGTGCCGCTGTTTGTTGGCCGCGAAAAATCTGTGCGCGCCCTCGAAGAGGTAATGGCCGACGACAAACAGATTTTGCTCTCTAGCCAAATTGATCCCGGCATCGACGACCCCGAGGCCGATGGCATCTACGAGGCGGGTGTGCTGGCGAATGTTTTGCAATTGCTCAAACTGCCCGATGGCACCGTCAAAGTCTTGGTCGAAGGCAAGGCGCGTGTGCGCATCACTCAATATCACGCCAACGACCGCCATTTTGAGGCCAGCGCCGAATACCTCACCGAAATGCCGGGTGACGCCGATATCGTCACGGCACTTGTCCGCTCGGTGGCCGCCGAATTCGAGCGCTATGCCAAAATTCGCAAGAATATCCCCGAAGAGGCCCTCGCCGCCGTCACCGAAACATCCGAGCCCGCAAAGCTGGCTGATTTGGTTGCCGGGCACTTGGGCATTGAAGTGGCCCAAAAGCAGGAATTGCTCGAGACACTCTCGGTCGCGGAACGGCTTGAGAAAGTTTACGGCCTGATGCAGGGCGAGATGTCCGTCTTGCAGGTTGAGAAAAAGATTAAGACACGCGTCAAATCCCAGATGGAGCGGACCCAACGCGAATATTACCTCAACGAACAAATGAAAGCGATCCAGCGCGAGCTTGGTGATGGCGAAGAGGGCCAGAACGAAGTCGAAGAGCTGGAAGGCAAAATCCAAGAGACCAAATTGAGCAAAGAAGCCCGTGAAAAGGTGGATGCCGAGGTGAAAAAGCTCAAGAACATGTCCCCGATGTCCGCCGAGGCAACGGTGGTGCGCAACTATCTTGATTGGATGTTGGGCGTGCCATGGGGCGTGAAATCGCGCACCAAAAAGGACCTTGGTCTGGCGCAAAAGGTGCTCGATGACGATCACTACGGTCTCGACAAGGTCAAAGAACGGATTGTGGAATACCTCGCTGTGCAACAACGCAGCAAAAAGCTTAAAGGGCCAATCATGTGCTTGGTCGGGCCGCCGGGCGTGGGTAAAACATCGCTGGGCAAATCTGTGGCCAAGGCAACGGGGCGCGAGTTTATTCGCATCTCGCTGGGTGGCGTGCGCGACGAAAGCGAAATTCGCGGCCACCGCCGGACCTATATCGGCTCCATGCCGGGCAAGATCATTCAGGCGTTGAAAAAGGCCAAG
The DNA here is from genome assembly GCA_023300365.1 of Flavimaricola sp. GTDB lineage: Bacteria > Pseudomonadota > Alphaproteobacteria > Rhodobacterales > Rhodobacteraceae > JALZWD01. The sequence goes on from JALZWD010000330.1 coordinate 2,554, forward strand.
ACAACCAACCCGCTTATCCTTCTCGATGAGATCGACAAAATGGGCCAAGATTTCCGTGGCGATCCCGCCTCGGCGATGCTTGAGGTGCTTGACCCCGAACAAAACAGCACATTCGTCGACCACTACCTCGAGGTCGAATACGATCTGTCAAACGTGATGTTCCTGACCACGTCAAACTCCTACAACATGCCCGGCCCGCTTTTGGACCGGATGGAGATCATCTCGCTTGCCGGTTACACCGAAGACGAGAAAAGCGAAATTGCGCGGCAACACCTTTTGCCTAAGGTGCTGAAAAACCATGGGCTTAAGCCATCGGAATTTTCGCTGTCGGATGATGCTCTTACGGCGATGATCCAAACCTATACCCGCGAGGCGGGGGTTCGTAACCTTGAGCGCGAATTGGCCAAGGTGGCCCGCAAGGCCGTGACCATGATCGTTAAGAAAGAGGCCGAAAGCGTCGATGTGACGGCCGACAATCTTAATGATTTCTTGGGCGTGAAAAAGCATCGCTATGGTTTGGCCGAAAAAGAGGATCAAGTGGGCGTCGTCACCGGCCTCGCGTGGACCAGCGTTGGTGGCGATCTGCTGCATATCGAGGCGCTCAAGCTGCCCGGCAAAGGGCGGATGAAAACCACGGGCAAGCTTGGCGATGTGATGAAAGAAAGCATCGACGCGGCCTCTTCATATGTGCGTTCGATCTCGCCGAAAATCGGGGTCAAACCGCCCAAGTTTGATAAAATCGACATCCACGTGCATGTGCCAGATGGCGCCACCCCCAAGGATGGCCCCTCTGCGGGCTTGGCGATGGTGACATCCATCGTCTCGGTTTTGACGGGCATTCCGGTGCGCCGCGATATCGCCATGACCGGCGAGGTTTCTCTGCGCGGCAATGCAATGCCCATCGGCGGCCTCAAGGAAAAGTTGTTGGCGGCGCTGCGTGGTGGGATCAAAACCGTATTGATCCCCGAGGAAAACGAAAAAGATCTGGCCGACATTCCCGATAACGTCAAAGAAGGTCTGACGATCATCCCGGTCAGTCATGTCTCAGAGGTGCTAAAGCAGGCGCTCACCCGCGTGCCCGATGCCATCGAATGGGACGAAGCCGCAGAAGAGGCCGCCGCATTGGCCGCGGCACAAAACACTGGGCCTCAGGAAGGTGCTACAGCGCACTAAACCGGCTGATAATAGCAAAAGGGGCACCTCTCGTAAAAGAGGTGCCCCTTTTTTTGATGTCGCCAGTCTACGAAATTGGAGGGCCTATCCTTAGCGGCTTTACCTCAAACGTAAGACGCAAGCGCCGCCTGTTTAAGATGCTGCTACAGCAATCAAGGCAATAACGACTGCCAATGGCAACCAGATCGACGAAGACGAACCGTTTTCTTCCAAATCTTCAAGCACTGGAAGTGTTGGCTCTTCGACGATAGTCGACAAACCACCAGCCATAGAAGACGTCGCTGTGAAACCGGCAATAAGGGCCGCTGCTAGAACTTTTTTCATTCTTTTTTTCCTTATGAACAGATACAAGATATGGCACGTATTTGCTCGGAGATGTCAATCTATGGTCGGCGCAGCGCGCGGGCCTGTGCCTTTGTTGCAACAAGGTCAAAGTTTGAAATGCTGGTCAGTGGGCGCAAAAATGTATAGCCTCGCGGTATAGGCAAGAGCAAAAGGCGGTATGATATGGCGACGCGGACACCGAAATCTCCAGTGACAAAACCTCAAACTGCGCCGCCTGCTACGGCGTCCGAGACTGCCGCCACTTCAGAGCAAGCACCAAAGAAACTCAAAGAGCTTATCGAGGCAGTGGTCGAACGTACTGGCCAGCG
>JALZWD010000331.1 GCA_023300365.1 Flavimaricola sp.
ATGAGCCGGTTCCTTCATCCGTCGTCAGTTTCACACCCGTGACCCGAAGGCCGTCAAAGGTAAGACTGTGAATAGCCCCGAGTTTCTTAGACGCCTTGCAGCTTCCGTTGTTGTTGCTTTTCAAAGTCTGCTGGTGACAACATTCCATTCCTAGCGTGTTTGCGCTTTGGATTATAGAACATCTCGATATAGTCGAACACGTCTGATCTAGCGTCTTCTCTGGTTTTGTATGTTCTGCGACGAATGCGCTCGCGTTTAAGCAGGTTGAAGAAGCTTTCAGCAACCGCGTTGTCATGGCAGTTTCCGCGCCTGCTCATACTGTGTTCAAGATTGTGGTGCTTGAGAAACGACGCCCAATCAATGCTTGTGAACTGTGAACCTTGATCAGAATGGACCAAGACCCTGTTCGCTGGCTTGCGCCGCCAAACAGCCATGAGCAACGCCTGCAACACGAGGTCTGTTGGCTGTCGGCTCTGCATCGCCCATCCGACAATGCGCCGTGAAAACAGATCAATCACGACCGCCAGATACGAGAACCCTTCGTGCGTTTTGATGTAGGTGATGTCTGTCACCCAGACGCTGTTGGGGGCTTGGACATCGAATTGACGATCCAATGTATTATCGACGACGACCGATGGCTTCCCACCATACTTCCCTAGCCGACGTTTGTATCCGATCTGCGCGGATATCCCAGCCAATCTGGCCAGTCGGGCCACACGGTTTGGACAACACGTCTCACCTAGATCGCAGAGGTCATCATGCAGTTTGCGATAGCCGTAAATATTACCGCTCTCCTCCCAAGCATCTTTGAGCAGCTTTGTCTGGCGTTCATCTTCCAGCGCCCGATGGCTTATCGGTTTCTTAACCCATGCATAGAAACCGCTCGGATGCAGTTGTAAGCACCGACACATCGCGCGAACCGAAAAAACTGGACGATGCTCTGCCATGAACGCGTACCTCACTTTGCATCCCTGGCGAAGTACGCGGTGGCCTTTTTTAGTATGTCGCGCTCCTCAGAAACGCGGGCCAGTTCCTTCTTCAAGCGTCTGATCTCTGCGGCCTGTTCTGTGGTCTCGTTGATCTGTTTGCGCGGCTGAGAAAACTGCGTCTTCCACGTGTAGAGTGACTTGGTGCTGATCCCCAATCTCTCCGAAACCTCCGCAACAGAATAGCCTCGGTCCACCACCTGTGCGACCGCGTCACGCTTGAACTCATCTGTAAATCTAATCCCTGACATCACTGTCTCCTTGCTTCCAAAATTACCAAGCAAGGCGTCTACAAATCTAGGGGCTATTCAGACCACCTTTCTACGGCTGGACATCATCAGGAACCGGGTATTTTTGAGGGAAGAAATTTTGCATAAGATAATCTTAATCTTAACAGCATTCCTTTTTCCTGATGCGGGCGAGGCGCAGGATGTATCTAGTAGATATCACATTGGTCGCACCCCTTTTTCTGAGGTTCGTAGCGGATTAGGCTTCTATGAAGCGAGAGAATTTGATCGGTCGATGTCGATGTTTATAGACGTCCATGCTTGCGATATTCCGGATGATGATCCGTGGGGTGGAGGGCTCGATTGGGAGCGATTTCATAACCTTACTGATGTTCGGGTTTGCATTTTTCTGAAAGCCGAAAGCCTCGTTGATCCGGAGTCGATGGTGAAGTGGTTGGAGTATCGAGGGTTTTCAGCTGAAGTGAGGGACAGCCACGGAGTCTGGCCGTCTGAACGCCCTCCAACAGTGTACGCCTCCTTATCAGCCAATTCTGATGAGACTGGCCTTTTTGACCAGGGGTTTATGTCTTTGGCGCGTCGGTTTGATAGGAGTTTGTCATTAAGTGTTGGGTATGATGAAAATTCTTTACCGCTGAATTCAACGGTAGTCGTTATTTGGGAGTAGATCATGCTAACTTTAAACTTAGCATCCAAAGATTTTTGGAATAGTTACCATAACATTGATTATAGGGTAAAGTGCTGACCTTAGGTGCGCGCTACTTCCAACTGCGACTCTTGTTAGAAAACAATATGTTATCTGACGAGAGGAATCGATATGGGAACGACTTACACGCAACTGAGTATCACAGAACGACGTAGAATAGAACGCTGGAGACACGCAAAGGTCCCTGTTGATGAGATGGCGCGTGTTCTGGGGCGCTGCCGATCAACAATCTTCCGAGAGTTGAAGCGCAATCATTTCTCAGACGAATGCATGCCCAAATGTGATGGATATTACGGTGCCGCTGCGCATCTGATGCAGGCAGATCGTCGTGCGCGGGACCGTAAGCTGATCAAATATTCTGAGCTGTGCAAACGCGTGATTGAACGGATCAAAGACGGATGGACACCTGAGCAGATTGGCAACCGGATGATCCATGAACGCGCAAAGCCTCGGGTGTGCCAAGAAACGATTTATCGATACATCTATTCAAAAGAAGGCATGCGCGATGACCTGTGGTGGTACTTGCCAACGCATCGGGTCGCTCGCAGGCCGCGTCGCACAAGACGCCGCCGTGAACCCAAGTTCCACCGAGATGTCAGCATCTTGTTCCGCCCTGATGATGTTGCACACCGCCGTCAGTTTGGCCACTGGGAAGGTGATTTGATGCTGTTCAAACAGAAGCTTGGGCAGTCAAACGTGACCTCGCTGGTTGAACGCGTCAGCCGGTTTACGGTGATCCTAAAGAACCCGAACAAACGCACCAAACCGGTCATGGGTAAGATCATTGAGGCGATCAAAGGCCTGCCCTACCCAGCCCGCAAATCGATCACCTTTGATCGTGGTTCGGAGTTCATGAACTGGCCACATCTGCAGGCCGAAACAGGCACGCAAACCTGGTTCTGCGATCCGTCTTCGCCATGGCAAAAAGGTACAGTCGAGAACACCAACCGTCGCGCCAGACGCTGGCTGCCTCGTAAGCGCGACATCCGATCAATGACGGATCAGGATATCAAAGAGATCAGTGATCGCCTCAACAACACGCCCCGCAAATGCCTCGGATGGAAGACGCCAGCCGAAGTCTTCCGCGAAAAGATGATGGAGGAATTGCAGTGAGACCCCTATCCTGACGACAACAAGAGTCGCGGTTCAAGTATCGCTCACAAAACAGGAGAACACCATGTGGCAGTTTTGGGTTGATCGCGGCGGCACATTCACCGACATCGTGGCCCGCGATCCAAAAGGCGCGCTTACCACCCATAAATTGCTCAGCGAAAATCCCGAAAGCTATGCCGACGCCGCCGTGCATGGCATCCGCGGCGTGCTCAACCTTGCGCCAAACGATCCCCTGCCGCCGCACACCATCCACTCGGTCAAAATGGGCACCACCGTTGCCACCAACGCCCTCCTCGAGCGCAAAGGCGAGGCCACACTGCTGCTGATGACCCAAGGCCTGCGGGATCTTTTGCGCATCGGCTATCAAAACCGCCCCCGCCTGTTTGATCTGCACATCCAGCTGCCTGAATTGCTCTACCAAGAGGCCCAAGAAGTGACCGAGCGTGTCTCGGCCACAGGCGAAATCATCACCCCGCTTGATCTGAACGCTGCCCGCATCACCCTGCAAAAGGCCTACGACGCAGGCATGCGCTCCACAGCCATCGCCCTGATGCACGGCTTTCGGTTTCCAGATCACGAATTGGCGCTTGGCCAACTCGCTGCCGAAATCGGCTTCACCCAAATCTCGCTTAGCCATCAGGCCAGCCCTCTCATCAAACTGGTCTCGCGCGGCGATACCACCGTGGTCGATGCCTATCTTTCACCCATCCTGCGGCGTTATGTGGCACAGGTCCGCGACGCACTTGATGGCTGCGATAACCTGATGTTCATGCAATCCAACGGCGGCCTGACAGACGCACAGCTGTTCCAAGGCAAAGATGCGATCCTCTCTGGTCCCGCAGGCGGCGTTGTCGGCATGGTCAAAACCGCCGAACCACTGGGCTTTGACAGGCTCATCGGCTTTGACATGGGCGGCACCTCTACCGACGTGTGCCACTATGCCGGTGCTTATGAGCGCAGCTTTGAGACCGAAGTCGCGGGCGTGCGCATGCGGGCTCCGATGATGTCGATCCATACGGTCGCGGCGGGCGGTGGCTCGATCCTTACCTTTCGCGACGGACGGCTTCAGGTCGGCCCAGAAAGCGCGGGCGCCAACCCTGGCCCCGCGTCTTACCGCCGCGGTGGCCCGCTCACCGTCACCGATTGCAACGTACTTTTGGGCAAGCTTCAGCCCGACCAATTCCCCGCCGTCTTTGGCCCCAACGGCGACGAAGCCCTCGATGATACCATCGTGCGCGAAAAGTTTGAGGCCCTCGCCAGCGAGATCGCCACCCTCACAGGCGACGCCCCGATGACACCCGAGGCCCTCGCCCAAGGCTTTTTGCGCATCGCCGTTGAAAACATGGCCAACGCCATCAAAAAGATCAGCGTGCAGCGCGGCTATGACGTGACCAAATACACCATGAACTGCTTTGGCGGCGCGGGTGGCCAGCACGCTTGCCTCATCGCCGATACGCTTGGCATGCAAAGCATCTTTATCCATCCTTTCGCAGGCGTCCTCTCGGCCTTTGGCATGGGGCTGGCCGAATTGCGTGACATGCGGGAGGTCCAGTTCGATGCGCCCTTGAGCGATGTTTCCAAGGCCGAAGCTACATTGTCAGAAATGGGATCTGCCGCGCGTGAAGCGGTCTTGGCCCAAGGGGCGAAGGATGTGCGCTGTGAGCTTTGGGCCTATCTGCGTTACAGCGGGACACAGCAGGATCTGAAGGTTGCTTTTGGCACAGCTGGCGCGATGAAAGCCGCGTTTGAGGCAGCACATTTGGCGCGCTTTGGATTTAGCAGCCCTGAGGCGGATATCCTGTTTGAAATGCTGAGTGTTGAGGCCATTGGCGAGGGCGCATCGCTGCCCGACCTTGGGGTGAAGCCCGCGCAAACGCCTTCCCCGATCGCTGTGCATGATCGCCCATTTTATGAACGCGCTTCATTAGGCTTCGGGGATAAGGTCAGCGGTCCTGCGATCATTCTAGAGCCCACAGGTACGAACGTCATTGAACCCAATTGGACGGCCGAAGTGGATGCGTTGGGCAACCTGATATTGACGTCAGATGCCCGCCAGAAAACCCGTGGCGCGGGCACGGACGTTGACCCGGTCGTGCTTGAAGTGATGTCCAACCTGTTTATGTCCGTTGCCGACCAGATGGGTGCGACTTTGGCCAATACGAGCCAGTCTGTGAACATCAAAGAACGGTTCGATTTTTCCTGTGCGATTTTTGATGGCGCTGGGGATTTGGTTGCGAATGCGCCCCATGTTCCGGTGCATCTTGGGTCTATGTCCGACAGCATCAAGACAGTGATGAAGGGCTGGCCTGATGTGGTGGAGGGCGATGCGTTTATGCTTAACTCTCCGTATAATGGGGGCACGCATTTACCCGATGTCACTGTTGTGACGCCCGTATTTATTGGGGGTAAGCCACGCTTCTGGCTTGGGTCGCGGGGGCACCATGCGGATATTGGCGGGCGCACACCGGGGTCTGCGCCGCCAGACAGTCAGCACATTGATGAGGAAGGTGTGTTGATCGACAATGTTCAACTGGTCGCGAAGGGACGTTTTCTTGAGGAGGACACCCGCGCAACACTGGCATCAGGGCGCTACCCGTGTCGTAACATTGATCAGAACGTCGCTGACCTGAAGGCCCAAGTCGCCGCGAACGCGACAGGGATGGCCGAGTTGAAGCAAATCTGTTCCAGCTATGGTGTGGACGTTGTTGCCGCCTATATGGGCCACGTCCAAGACAACGCGGAAGAAAGCGTGCGCCGCGTGATTGACCGTTTATCGGGCGGATCGTTCACTTACCCTATGGATACAGGGCAATCTATTGAAGTATCTGTTTCCGTTGATAAAGTTTCACGCACGGCCACGGTTGATTTCACCGGAACGAGTGCGCAACACACTGGCAATTACAACGCCCCGTATGCGGTTTGCCGCGCGGTGGTGCTTTATGTTTTCCGCACACTGGTTGGTTCGGCTATTCCGCTCAATGAGGGGTGTCTTAAGCCGCTAAGCATCGTTGCGCCGACTGGAAGCATGCTGAACCCGACCTATCCAGCCGCCGTGATTGCAGGCAACACCGAAGTGAGCCAAGCCGCCTGTAACGCACTTTATGGTGCGCTGGGCGTTATCGCAGGGTCACAAGCCACGATGAATAATTTCGTCTGGGGGAATGAGCGTTTCCAGAACTATGAAACCATTGCTGGCGGCACGGGTGCTGGCCCAAATTTCAATGGGTGCGACGCCGTGCAAAGCCATATGACCAACACGCGCATGACTGATCCTGAAATTCTGGAAAAACGGTTCCCTGTTCGCCTTGATCGGTTTGAAGTGCGCGATGGGTCCGGTGGTGATGGCGTCTTTGTCGGCGGGAACGGCGCGCGCCGTGTGATGACGTTCTTGGAGCCTGTTACGGTGACGACGTTATGTTCGCACCGGATCGTCCCGCCTTTCGG
>JALZWD010000332.1 GCA_023300365.1 Flavimaricola sp.
GGCAGATGCGGATTGAATTGGCGCAGCTTGCCCAAGAGCATGGGTTGGCGCGGCTGACCTATGGGACCGAGCCGATTGTGACGATCAATGCGCCGCTTCAGGCGTTTGGTGCGGCGAAGGTGTCGCCACCTGCGGGCGCGTTTTTGCAAGCGACGTTGCACGGCGAGGCGGCGTTGGTGGGCGCGGTGCAAGAGATGACCCATGGGGCCGCGCGGGTTGTGGATTTGTTTTCGGGTTGCGGCACGTTTTCGTTGCCTTTGGCCGAACATGCCGAGGTGCTGGCGGTGGAGGGCGCGTCCGCCATGACGGCGGCGTTGGACAAGGGATGGCGGGGCGCCAAGGGTTTGAAGCATGTCGCCACCGAGGCCCGCGATTTGTTTCGGCGGCCGTTGTTGCCCGATGAGTTGCGCCGGTTTGATGCGGCGGTGATTGATCCCCCACGTGCCGGGGCCGAGGCGCAGATTGAGGAGATCGGGCTGGCAAAAGTTCCGGTGGTTGCCATGGTGTCGTGCAACCCGATCACATTTGCCCGCGATGCCCGGCGATTGGTTGAGGCGGGGTATGATATTGCGCCGCCCTTGGTTGTGGATCAGTTTCGTTGGTCTGCGCATGTCGAAGTTGTGGCGAAGTTCACACTCAATTGACTGTTTCGGTTTTATGCTGTCTAGGCGCGATGGCGCAGATCAGGCTATGGTTCTAACACACGACGACAGACCGAATGGGTGCAGTGGTGACAATTTCAAGACGAGCGATTTTACTGGGCGGTGCCACGCTTTTGATCGGATGTGCCCGTGGGGAGCCGCCGCGTTTTCTGACGTATGCGGGCCCTGAGGTGACTGGTGTGTTGGTGTATAAGGGCACGCGCGAGATGTATTTGCTCAATGGCAATGAGATCTTGGAATCTTATCCGTTTGAGCTTGGGTTTGCGCCGGATGGGCACAAACGGGTTGAGGGCGATGGCCGCACGCCCGAGGGGCAATACTGGATTGATCGTCGTAATCCGCAATCAAACTTTCATCTGTCGTTGGGGATATCCTATCCCAATGCGCGTGATCGTGCGGCGGCGGCGGCGCTTGGGTTGCCGCCGGGGGGCGAGATTTTCATCCATGGCACGCCAAGTAATGTGATCGGGATGGTGGATTGGACGGTGGGCTGTATTGCCGTGACCAACTCCGAGATGGAGCAGATTTACGCGATGGTCAAAAACGGTACGCCGATTTGGATTTATCCGTAACCACCGCCCAGTGCCTTTAGGGCGCGGCCCCCTTAAAATCCGTAATCACCGCTGTGCCGGGTGGGGTTGGTCCACCCATTGCGCGCAATTCTGCGCTGGCCCCCGCGAGGCCGATTTCGCGTGCGACCATGGGCGCGATGTCGACCGCGCCGCGTTCGATCATTTCGAGCAAGCTGGGGTATTTCCATGATGGCATGCCGCGTGTGCCGTAGAATGCCAATTGCTTGGCATAGATGGCCCGCATGTTGATCTGCATCTTGCCGTCGCCTGCGGGCATGCCGACGTGCACGTGACGGCCAAGGGTGGCCAAGCATTCGACCGAGGCATTGGTCGTGACCTCAATGCCCAGCGCCTCGATGGATACTTGGGCGCCGCCGCCTGTGATGTCGCGGATGGCTTCTGCGGCATCACTTTTGGCGGCATTCACGGTGGCGTCGGCCCCAAGGCTTTGGGCGTGGGTCAGTTTGTCTTCGACCACATCCACCGCAATGACCCGCGCGCCCAACATTTTGGCGAGCAACAGCGCAGCAAGCCCGATGCCGCCGGTGCCGTGGATGGCCACCCATTCTCCGGCACGTACATTGGCGCGATCGGTGAGAGCATGCCATGCGGTTGTCACTCGGCATCCCAATCCCGCAGCAAGGGCGGGTGTGATGCTTGGGGGGAGGTGAACCAAGTTGTGGTCATAAGGAACGGCGACATATTCGCCGTAGGCGCCGGGTGCGCCAAACCCCGGCACAATCGCGCTTTGGCAGGTGTTTGACACGCCTGTGCGGCAGGCCGTGCAGGTGCCACAGCCAAGGATGAATGGGGCAATGAGCCTGTCGCCGACCTTGTGTTGCGCATTTTTGCCAGCTTCGACGACGGTTCCGCAATATTCATGCCCAAGGATTGAGCCGGGTGTCACCTTGGGGTGTTCGCCGACCCAACCGTGATAGTCCGAGCGGCAAACGCCACACGCCGCGACCTCGAGCACCACGCCAGTATCGGGGCAGGCCGGATCATCCACCACCTCGAGCGAAAGATCTGTGTTAAAATCTCTGATCACCGCTGCGCGCATTTTGCTGTCCTTTGCCCTGTGCCAGACAATCTCCGCATAGACGGTTTGCAAAGTAAAGTCTGAGCATGGTGTTTTCGATTGCACAGGGGGTGGCAAAGTGCATGGATCAGCCATGCGGTTTACCAAAGGTCTGTCGATGCGTCCCCTGTCTCTTGATACCCACCAACAGGTCTTTGCAAGTTTTGGGATCTATGCATTTGCGATGGGAAATATTTTCCCGCGCTTGCCAGATATCAAGGCCGCGTTGGATGTGGGTGAGGGCGCGCTTGGGCTTGCGCTTATTGGTGCGCCGGTTGGCACGTTGATCTCGCTGACGCTTGGTGCACCCCTTCTTAAGCGCGTGGGCCACAGACAGGCGATGTTGGCGCTGATCCCTTTGGTGGCGATTTTCTATGCGATTGCGGTTCAGGCCACTGGGACGCTTGGGCTGTTTTTATTGCTGATCCCGCCGGGCCTGATGATCGGTGCGATTGAGATTTTGGTGAACGTTGAGGCCGATAGGACCGAGGCCGCGATTGGCCGCCGGATTATGAACCGAAGCCATGCGTTTTGGAGCCTTGGGTTTTTTGCGGCAGGGATGTTTGGGGCCGTGATGGCGCAGTTGGGCATATCGCCCCAAGTGCACCTGATGCTTGTTGTTGTGGTCACTTGTATCGCCGTTTGGCTTTGCCTGTCAGATTTCCAACCCGCACCTGCGCGCGGCACGGATACCTCGGAGAAGACGCCGCTGTTTTCGATGCCGACCCTGCCGATTATGATCCTTGTGAGCATCAGTTTTTCGGCCATGCTGCTTGAGGGGGCGAGTATTGATTGGTCGGCGATTTATATGGTGAGCGTGTTTCAATCGGCGCCGTTTATGGGGGGGCTTGCGGTGGCGAGCGCTGCGGCGTGTCAGGGGGTTGTGCGGTATTTTGCGGATGGGTTTGTTGATCGGTATTCGCCCGTGCTTGTTGCGCGTGTCTCGCTGATTACGATGGCGCTGGGCGTTGTGTTTGTATTTTTTGCGGGCAATCAGGCGATGGGTCTTTTGGGGTTTGCCCTTATTGGTGCGGGCACCAGTGTTTTGTTCCCGCTTACGATGTCGGCCGCCGCGCAGCGCACGGATCGTCCCGCGACGGTGAACGTCGCAGCCCTAGCGCAATTTTCGTTTATGGCGTTTTTGGTGGGCCCGCCGCTTTTGGGGTTTGTCGCAGAGTATATTGGTCTGCGCTGGGCCTTTGGGGTTGGTCTGCCGCTTGTCGCGCTCAGCTATGCTGTTTCGGGCGCGCTTGGCGACAGACCAGAGACTTAGATCAAGACAACCTGAGTGCCGACTTTGGCCAAGGCAAAGAGTTCGGCGATATGTTCGTTGTAGAGGCCAATACATCCGTTCGACGAGCGGCGGCCAATTTTGCGTGTGTCGTGTGTGCCGTGCACGCGGTAGTATTGCCACGACAGATAGAGCGCATGTGTGCCAAGTGGATTGTCTGGGCCGGGGCCGACAAATTCGGGCCATTCGGGATTGCGCTCGCGCATTGACGGTGTTGGTGCCCAGCTTGGCCCCTCAACCTTGCGGATTACTTCTGTGCGGCCAAGGCGTGTGAGGTCGGCGCTGAGCGGTACGGAGGAGGGGTAGAGGCGGTATGTTTGCGCGTCTTCGCTCCAGTAGTGCACAGCGCGGCTTTCGGTATCGCACAAGATACAGCCGTTGTTGAGGTTTGAGAAATGGTCCTGCCACTGCAGGGTCCGGAAGCTTGAGATATTGCGTTGCACTTCCGGGCTGACGTCGGCCTCAAATTCGGTTGAATTGCTGGTTTGCGCCGAGGCAGAAGTGCCCAGCACGGCCGCAGATCCAGCCACAAAGGCGCGTCGGTTAAGTAGAGTACGGGTCATTGTTTTCTCCGGTCCTGAGACAGAATTCTATGCCCTTCAACTAGGGTGCCGTTGTGGCATAAGCAAATCAAACATATGTTAGATCGGCCACACTATGCCGATCAATGTTTGAACTGTTGCCGTGATGCGGCTAAGCAATCGGGGAATAGTGTGAGGGTGCGACCATGTTACGACGTCAAATGATGCTTGGACTGGGCTGTGCGGGTCTTGCGGCCTGTAGCACACCGCGCGCGACCATTGGGGCCGATGGTCTGCCCGAGCAGCAGGTTTACCGCATCACAGCGCGAGATCAGCAAGAGATCCCTTTTCGTATGTTAGACAGCGTCAATGCTTTGCGTCAGGCATCCAGTGCTGGGCCAATCCAGCTTGATAGTCAGCTTACTGCGGCGGCGGCCACGCATTCGCGGGATATGGCGATCCAAAACCGTCCGTGGCATTTTGGGTCGGATGGATCATCGCCGCTGGACCGGATTCAGCGGGTTGGGTACGCGGGTGGTCTGACTGGCGAGGCGATTTCAGAGACGTTTGAGACCGAGTTGGAGACCCTTGCGGCATGGATGCAAGAGCCCACCACACGCGCGGTTATCCTTGATCCGACGGCCACACGTATGGGCCTGTCGTGGTTCCAAGAGGATGGCGGCAAGATTTGGTGGACGATGGTTTTGGGGAACTAATCGGGCGCGCTATTGTTAAGCCCAGCCTGTGCCTCTGGCACCCGTTATGACATCGTGCCACAGTTGGCGTTATGACAGCGCGCAACATTCGCCTTTATCCTTGGTACCGTTTTTGTAGCGGTCTGATCTTTTGGCAGGCGATCTGGTTTCTCTATGTTCAGGCCGAGCTTTCTGCCGCTGAGGCGATTGCCCTTTATGCCGTCTACGATATCTCGACGACGCTGCTTGAGGTGCCGTCGGGGTATTTGTCGGATCGGTTGGGGCGCAAGCGGATGTTGATTATCTCGGCGTTTGCGGGGGTTATTGCGGCGGGGCTTCAGGCGATTGGTGGGTCGTTCTTGCTGTTTGTGCTGGGCAATGTCGCACTTGGTGTCTCGGCGGCGTTTATGTCGGGAACGGATACGGCGCTTTTGTACGAATCTCTCAAGGTCGAGGGCCGGGAGGGCGAGACCGAGCGGATGGAGCTGATCTCTTGGCGTTACAATTTTGTGGCCCTTGCGGTTTCTGCGGTGTTGGGTGGCCTTGTTTGGGCGGTTGATCCGCGTCTTGCCTATATTGGCACTGCATTGGCGTTTGTGGGGTGTTTGATCATTGCCGGCATGTTTGCCGAGCCGCCGCGGGATGTTGTGGCCGATGAGGGATCGGAGGTTTTGCGATTGGCGTCGCTTGGCCGCGCCCTGACCAATCCGGTGCTTGCATGGCTTTTTGCGATATCGATCTTGATGTATCTGTTTAGCCATATCCCCTTTGTTTTTGGTCAACCGTT
>JALZWD010000333.1 GCA_023300365.1 Flavimaricola sp.
GCGACCCCAAGCAAACTGGCGGCAATACATCCGTTTATATTTTGAAACTTATCCACATTCATCGAGGCACCCCTGCAGTCCATGTCAGGACGAAGTGCGGCCTGACAACTTAACACAACCGATGGATGCGGGGGGTTTATGGCAACCTTATGAAAAAATTTCGCCGTAATAAATGCAGCAGATACTGCGGGCAATTTTGCCGCATGCCATCCCTAGGCGACGCGGATCGGCCTGTCCGAAACAACGTCATTCTTATAATCGTTCTCTTGAATGTGCCGTGTCTTAGACAACGAAATGCTCATCATCGATTCCAGCGTAAAGTAAGATCGCAGAATTCGGAAAATCAGATACTCCGGCATACAAATCAGGCCCCGCGGCATGCCGTTCAATAAGGTCGCCGCAACCGCCATCAACGTCGGCGCCCCTAAAAACACCGCAAGGATCGCCTGCCAGATCAGAGGGCTATCAGGATTAAACGCAGCAATGTATTCAATAAGTCCAAAACAGATCAACGGCACCAACATCGCGCGGCGCGCAGAATTGACAAGCATATAGGGCAACATCAACTTGCCCCGGATCGAATTTCGGTCCGCATAAATCAAATCCCGGCACCGCGACGAGATATGATAAATTGATCGAAACCACCGCATCCGCTGCTCGCGCATATGCGCATACTCCGCGGGCACTTCAGAAATATACCGAATGCGCGGATCCACCACCGACTTAAACCCAAGCTCGCCAATGCGAAGGGAAATATCGGTATCCTCGCCATTCATCCCCTCAACAAAACCGCCAAGGTAACGCGGATGCTCTGTCCGGTAGACAACAAACATGCCCGGAATACCGACCACGCCGTTCACGGCCCCAAGCGCCACGGAATAAAACCCATGTTTTACCATCACCTCAAGCAAACGCGCCCGATCAAAAAGCCCGCCCCCCGGTGGGATCGGAACACCGCCCACAACACCAACCTTGGGATCGGTAAAGTAAGGGATCGCGCGGCTTAGGTTATCTTCACCAAGCAAAGTATCCGCATCCACCCGCACCAAAAGCTCGGTCTCGGCGGCATCAAGTCCGGCGTTCAACGCATGGGATTTTCCCGGCGTTGATACGTCAATGACCTGGCCCGTGGCGGCGGCACAATTGGCCAAACTTTCTGCCGCCAGGTCGGCTGTGTCATCGGTCGAATTGTTGTTCATGATCAAAATACGCACATCGCCGCCATAGTGGGCGGCGGCATTATCAAGCGCATGAATAGTGCGGGTGATAATATAACTTTCGTTATGCGCCGGCACAATAATACTCACCGTCGGCTTCACCGGCGGTGGCCGCATCAACAAAACATCCAGCACTGCAAGGATATAAAGCTGTCCGAAAAATACTGGCAGGAACAAGAAAATCCCCGGCCCGATGCCGCCCAAAAGTGCGAGGAAACGCATGTCCTCCACAATCGGCCAAGTCGCATTCGACCCCGCAATCGCCACCGCACTGGCGGTTCCGAAAATCAGGCACAAACGCATCTTCGCACTGCGTTCATTGGTCGGCCGGTGCTCCACCCTGATCCGCGCGGGCATCAACCCCCATTCCAACAACTTGATCGAATACAGACCAAAGCCGATCATACCACTAAGAATTTGCGAAAAGTTAAGGTCATACCCGGTGCCAGACACCTTAAAGACAACCGCATTCACCACATCCAGCAACACGCAAATCAGCAAATAGGTCATCAGCAGATCCAGCCCAAAATAGAGCTTCATCAACGGTTTTCCGCCCGCAAAAGCGGCAAATGAAATGATAAACGATATGATAAATATACGAACCGCGATGACATGGTTGCCCTCATATGGCGAGAACACCCAATCATGGTTGGGAAACACATGCTGAAGCGGCGTTTGGTTGACCAGATACAGCTGCACCAAGGCCAACAAAATAAACAATCCAATCGATGCCGGAGCGCGCCACTGCGGCACATGTCCTGCAAATCGTTTGGGGGCGCTATCAACCGAAACAAAGTTAATCTCAGCCCGATTGTCATTCCCCTCGCTCATCAGGGAAAGACCAGCGAGCTTTGCAAAGGATCCCCAAGGCTGACGATCAACGCCAAGGCGCCCACGGGGCCTTGCGCCCCATCTTGCCTCAACAACCGGGCTTGCACCGCGGTGGGGTGGTCGGTGTCGTCAATCCAAACCACATAATTCTGCGCAGGCAAATCGGGCAAAATCGTCGCGAAATCTGATCGTCTGACCGCTTTGATTGTCGGGGTTTGATCCTCAAACGCCAATTTGTGTTGATCCGAAACAAGATGCTCAACCAGGTCCTGCATCCGCTGCATCTCAACCAACGACAGGTCTGGATCAAGGTCGATGGTGATCGGCTGCCGCGCCCCAAGAAGAACTTTCAAATCCTCCAAGGCACCAGAAATGTCCTCGCCACCACCCAAAAGCTGCGTACCAGAACGCAGCTCCGCCAAAAGATCGGGGCCATTATTACACAAACCCGTGGTCTCATAACTCGAGACAGCACTTACCTCGATCACATTGCTTGGCTCAAAGCTCAAATTCTCAAGCGATATATTCCCGGTCAAAGTGGTCGAGGTGCCGGGCACTTCGCGCACATCAATGATCGATCCGTTATGCGTGACCGACACGGTCCAATGCGCCTCGCCCGGCAATGATCCCAACAATAATTCATAGTCAAACGCCGTTGGCGCCGATCCAAAGTGGTCCGGCCCAATCCGGTACCAATGCCGCCACTGCGTCGATCCCTGAAACCAACGGGCCCCCGAATTCGACCCCGTTTGCGCAATCGCCTGCGGCCATTCTGGCTCAGCGATAAGACGGCGGCTTTCGGCCCTGCCCCCTGCAATCAACCCGCGCATTTCCGCCACCGACATTGTCTGTGTGTTCGGCGCATCCACATACCGCACCGCATAGCCCAAGGCCGCCAATTCCATCGCCAAAGACGACCGCATGTGCCGTTGCTCATCCGTAAGCCACTGTGGCCAACCCACCAAAACCTCTTCACCCCATGCTGCGACGCGGTCACGCGGGGTCAGCTTCGCGTCTTCGACTTCAAGGACGATATTACTGTCTTGTTCAATTTCGATAATGTTCGACCATTCGCCATTTTGGGTACATGATCCATCATTTTGCGGCCGCGTCATCACGTAACGGATCGCCAATTCTTCCGAGGCAAGATCCTTGGACGTCAGGCCAATTTCCGTATCAATGCGCCGCTGTCCAGCCGCCAATAATACTTCGCCCCTAATCTCATTGCCCACAAAAATGCGCAGAACACTGGTCTCGTCGGGGCCAATTTGCGAAGTGGCTTGAAGATGCAAAACACCTGAGGTGACGGTTGCATCGCGCAGCATCGGGAAATGCGCGGTTTGTGTCGACGATGACCGCCCCAAAAGCAGCACACCATCGGGCCGCGCCCGCGAGATCGTCACTGCAAGATCTTGCTCGACCGTCTCGAGTTCCGGTTCAAAAACCAGCTGGACTGTATTCAAGCCCAAACCATCGGACACAGCCGTGCTCAATTCAAATCGAGACACGGCGATTGCAACGCCCGCAAGCAAAAACGCTAGTAATGCCAATGCAATAGTTCTCATTGCTGCCCTCGAAAACCCTACAAAGTCAGGTGGTCAACATCATGCTGACCACCCGTAGTCTTGTTTGTTTATTCCGCAGCGATCTGCGTAATAACGCCTGGCTTTTGATTGTCCGTCCAGGTCGACACGCATGGGATCATCTCCATGCGGCAACGGTGCGCATACTTCTGAGACACTTCGATTGTCTCGGTCAGCAAGCCCTCTTTCAACGTCATCGGCTCAAGGCCAAGGTCGATAAAGCCCTTGTTGGACACATCAAGATCGTTCTCTGCGGCCTCGTTGCGTGGGTTATCAACCATTTCAACTTTCGCACCCGATGCCTCGGCCACCAAGTGCGCAAGGTCACGCACACGGTGTGTCTCGGTCATCTGGTTAAGGATTTTAACACCCTCGCCCTTGGCTGGCGGATTGGCGATGGCCAATGCCAAACACTGAACCGTGTCTTGAATATGGATGAACGCGCGCGTCTGGCCTCCTGTGCCATGCACCGTCAGCGGATGGCCAACAGCTGCTTGCATCAAAAAGCGGTTCAAAACCGTGCCGTAATCACCGTCATAATCAAAACGGTTGATCAAACGTTCATCACGCCGGGTTTCGGCCGTCTGAGTGCCCCAAACGATACCCTGATGCAGATCGGTGATGCGCATGTGGTCGTTCTTGGCATAGAATTGGAACATCAACTGATCCATCGACTTTGTCATATGATAGACGCTGCCGGGGTTGGTTGGATACAGAATATCACGCTGGAAAATGTCACGGTTTTCGCCGGGAACATAAACGCGCAGATATCCTTCAGGGATCTGCAAGCCGTCACCGTCATAACCGTAGACACCCATCGTCCCAAGATGCACGACATGAATGTCCGCACGCAGCTCGGCGATGGCGGCCAACAGGTTGTGCGTGGCGCTGATGTTGTTGTTAACGGTATAGACCTTAGCGGTCTCGTTTTTCATCGAATATGGTGCCGCGCGCTGCTCAGCGAACTGGATCACCGTATCGGGCTGAATGTCTTCGATCAGGTCGCGAAGGCCGTGATAATCGGCTGCAACGTCGATGTTGTGAAAACCAATTTTTTCGCCGCCAGTTTCTTCCCAAGCTGCAAGACGGTCGTCCATCGACGCGATGGGCGTAAGGCTGTCTGCATTCAATTCTTGATCAATCTCACGACGCGACATGTTGTCAACGATGTGCACTTCGTGGCCCTGTGCACTCAAATAGAGGGACGTGGGCCAACCACAAAAACCATCACCACCGAGTACAATAATTTTCTTCGTAGACATTCGGATTTCCTCCATATCGCTGTCTCTGAGCACTGTTTAATCATTCGAAAACGTCAACAATTTGTTTCGATTGGTACGGGAATAGGTTGCGATCACAGCGCCCTAAGAAAAAAGG
>JALZWD010000334.1 GCA_023300365.1 Flavimaricola sp.
ACGCGGATAGTTAGCGTGTTGCCCTGCGGGATGACATTGACGGTTTCAAACTGTCCTGATGCACGAATAGCTTGGGCTGCGTCGTTCAATTCGCCTGCGCCGACTGTTTCCCCTCTGGAAATACCGGCGAAGGTGAGGATCGTGCTGGTTTCGATCCGGCTGTTGCCCTCAACCACGACAGAATTGAAAGAAAAACTCTGCGCCAAGGCCGATGTTGCGCCCAAAATCGTGAACACGAGAACAGCCATTAAGCGGCCAAATGCCATGCCACGATTTATTGTGCCTGTCGTCTTTTGCATCATCGCCCCCGCAAGTGCTTTTTTGTTGGCTCAGGGATATGGCGATTTGGGGGTGTTGTCAAAACGATCAAGGGCCCAAAACGCATAAAAGCGCACCACATGGTGCGCCTTACCTGCTTGGATCGCCAAAACTTGGGGATGCGAAATGGCTGGGCCTAGAGGCTGCCGATGAAGGCACCCGCGCCGAGGGCCACGCAAATGGTTGCCAGATACAAAATCCGGTCCCAGTTAAGGTTGACCAAAAGGCCAAGACCTTTGGTGTTTTCTACAATCGCTTCCATCGTGCCACCTCCAACAAATTATGCTTGTGACTGCGGCTAAGGTCGCATTTGAATATGTCACAAACATGACGAATACGGGGTTAACATGTGCCGGATTGTTACGGGCAGAGAAACAAATCGTTCGCCACAGCAAAGATCATTAACGTCAGAATGATCGCCAAGCCACCAGCCATGAGAACGCGCAATGCGCCTTCGCTTGGGGGTCGGCGGGTTACCGCCTCGTAGGCATGAAACACCAAGTGGCCGCCATCAAGGATCGGCACGGGGAACAGATTGAGCAGGCCAACGGCCGTTGAAATGACCGCGACAAACCAGATAAAGCTTGTCCCGCCTTGTGACGCCATAGCGCCGCTTGCTTGGGCAATACCGACCGGGCCGGACAGGTTGCATGAGGAAATCGCGCCGGTCACCATATGATAGAGGCCCGAGAGCGACGTGGTCATGATGTTGCCGACCTGTGCGACACCAAGGGAGGCCGCATCGCCCAAGCTTGGGGTTTCTGTGGCAAGGCCAAAGAACAAACCACCCGAAATGCCGATCAGCCAGCGGGTTTCGAAGCCACCATCCCGGTTGGGAATATCCTGCCGACGCGGCGACAGCGTGATTTGGAGGGTTTCGCCGTCACGCCAAACGTCCATGACCAATTCACCGCCTTCGGCATCATTCACCGCAGTGATCAATTGATCGAAGGCAAAGATTGGAGCGCCATCGATGGCGGTGATGACGTCGCCTACGAGAAACCCGGCATCGTAAGAGGCAGAGCCGGGTGTGAGGCCCTGCACCGCAGGTGGGCTGGGGAATGGGCCGGTGACCGCGCGCTCGGATCCATCGCGGAGCACAAGGTAGTCGAGCACTTGTTGTTCGGGCAGACCGTCAAGCATGGCAGACAGGCCTTCGATACCTGGCACGGGCACACCGTTGATTGACAAAAGTTCGTCGCCGGGCTGGAGCTGTTGGGCATAGCTGTCTGGAAGACCTTGAAGATCCGCAACCCGAACGGGATCGGCGGCTTCGCCTTGGCTCATGATGACGGCCGTAAAAATGAACGCGCTGAGCACGAAATTAAAGACTGGACCAGCGAGCACTGTCAGGGACCGCGCCCAAAGTGGTGCGCCAAGCATGGTGCGACGGCGGTCAACGGCGGCTACCTCACCGCTATCGCCAACCGAGGCCGCGTTGGCGTCTCCTAGAAACTTACAATATCCGCCAAAAGGTAGGGCCGCGACTTGCCATTTTGTACCGCGTTTATCGACGCGCGAGAACAAGACCGGCCCCATGCCAAGCGAAAATACTTCGGTGTGGATGCCACACCACCGCCCAACGATGTAGTGGCCATACTCATGGATCGCCACGATGATCGACAGCGCCACGATAAAGGCCACCAAGGCCCAGCCAAAACTGCCGAATTGCGAAATCAGGTCTGCCATTTGGGCCTCTTTTTCATCTCATGGATCGCGTCATCTGCGCGCTTACGTGCGACATGGTCTGCCTCAAGGACGGTCTCAAGGGTTAACGTGGCATTTTCCAGACCATCCCGCGAAGACATGGTGTCTAAGACACGTTCGACAACCTCGGCCATGTCCATAAATCCGATGGTGCCGTCAATAAACCGATCAAGCGCACGTTCCTTGGCGGCATTAAAGACCGCCCCCGCAAGACCGCCCTGCTCCATGACATGCCGTGCCAAGCGCAAAGCAGGATAGCGGGCATCGTCGGGTGCGCGGAACGTGAATTGGCCGAGCTGTGCCAGATCGAGACGTTCAACCGGCAGTGACCGACGTTTGGGCCAATTTAGCGCAAAACCGATAGCGTGACGCATATCGGCCGGGCCAATATGGGCCATCAGCGCCCCATCATTGAAGCCGACCAGCGCGTGGATCATGCTTTGGGGGTGAATGATCGTTTCAATCTTTTCGGGATGAATCCCAAAAAACTCTTTGGTTTCAATGAGCTCTAGCGCCTTGTTAAACATGGAAGCGGAATCAATAGTGATCCTTTGCCCCATCTCCCAATTCGGGTGGCTGGAGGCCTGTGACAGGCTTGCTCCGGCGAGGTCTTCGAGTGGCCAATCGCGGAATGCGCCGCCGCTTGCGGTAATGATCACGCGTTCAACTGTTGCGATATCCTCGCCGATCAGAGCCTGAAAAACGGCGGAATGTTCGCTATCGACCGGCAAAACCGTGGCGCCATGCTTTTGGGCCGCCCCCATCACGAGAGGGCCTGCGGCAACCAAAGTTTCTTTGTTGGCGAGGGCCAAAGTGCCGCCCGCGCGCAAAACCTCGAGCCCGGGCACCAACCCAGCCGCCCCTATAATGCCCGACATCACCCAATCAGCGGGCCGCATCGCCGCCTCGCGAACCGCGGCGTCGCCTGATGCCACCACAATATCCGTACCAGAGAGGGCGGTTTTCAAGGCACCAAAACAATCGTC